>JALYLC010000433.1 GCA_030774435.1 Actinomycetota bacterium | reverse complement strand
GGCCAGCCGTCCGCCCTCGGTCATCGCCCCGCCTCGCGCTCACGTTCGACCAGCACCCGCCGCAACAGCTTGCCAGACGGCGATTTGGGGATCACGTCGATCAGCTCGCAGGCGCGCACCCGCATGTGGGGCGCCACGCGGCCGGCGACGAACGCCATGACCTCGAGCGGGTCGAGCGCCTGACCTTCGCGTGGGACGACGAATGCCTTGGGCACTTCACCGGCCTCCTCGTCGCGGACGGGCACCACGCAGGCGTCGGCGATCTGCGGGTGCGTGAGCAAGATGCCTTCCAGTTGCGCGGGCGGCACCTGGTAGCCCTTGTATTTGATCAGTTCCTTGAGGCGGTCGACGACACGGAAGCGCCCGGCCTCGTCGATCGTCGCGATGTCGCCGGTGCGCAACCAGCCGTCGCTCGTCAGCGTCGAGGCCGTGGCCGCCTCGTCCCCGAGGTAGCCGAGCATGACCTGCGGCCCGCGCACCCAGATCTCGCCCGGCTCGCCCGCGGCGGCATCGGCTCCGGTCTCGGAATCGACGAGCCGCGCTTCGGTACTGGGGAGCAGCGTGCCGATCGTGCCGTGCACGTTCTCGTCGTGCTGGTGGGCGTGGTGCGTCACGGGGCTTGCCTCGGTCAGGCCGTACCCCTGCTGTATGCGGCAGCCGACGCGCCGCTGCGCCTCGCCCTGCAGTTCGGCGGCGAGTGGCGCCGCGCCGCTCGTGATGAAGCGGAGGCTCGAGAGGTCGTGCTCGCCGACGAGCGGGTGCTTGGCCAGCGCGAGCACGACTGGCGGCGCGACGTAACACGCGGTGATGCCGTGCTGCTCGATCGCCGCGAGAAACTGCCCGAGGTCGAAGCGGGGCATCGTGACGATGCGGGCGCCACGGCGCAGGGCATCGTTGAGCACGAGCGTCTGGCCGTAGATGTGGAAGAACGGCAGCACCGCGATCACGCGGTCGTCCTCGCCGATGTCCCGCACCGGCTCGTATTGGCAGAGGTTCGCGACGAGGTTCCGGTGCGTCAGCATCACGCCCTTGGTGAGCCCCGTCGTGCCGCTCGAGAACGGCAGCGCGACGACGTGCGAGAACGGGTCGATGGCAGGGCGCGGCACGGGCGTCCCGGGCGGAGCGAGCAAGTCCCCGAACGGCGATGTCCCGGGCGCGTCGCCGATCGAGAAGACCTCCTCGACGCCTGCGGCCTGCGCTGCCTCGAGCGCCCGCGCGGCCAGCTGCGGCACGGTGACGAGAAAGCGTGCGCGGGCGAGGCCCAGCTGGAACGCGGCCTCCTCCGCCGTATACAGCGCATTCACGGTGGTGTTCGTCCCACCGGCGCGGGCGACGCCGTGAAACGCGACGGCGTACTCGGGCACGTTCGGAGCGAAGATCCCGACGACCTCGCCGGGCGCCAATCCGCGCGCTGCAAGCCCCGCTGCGCAGCGATCAACGTGGTCGGCAAGCTGCGCATACGTCAGCACCGCGCCGCTGATCCCATCCACGATCGCGGGCCGCTCCCCGCGCGCCGCCGCCCCGCCGAGCACGTAGTCGGTGAGCGAGACAACGGGCACGTCCACGTCCGGATGCGGGCTGCGAATCGCCACGTGCGCTCGGACTCTACGAGCTTCCGACGGCCAGATGGCATGCCCCGCGTGTGTCATTTGGCCGTTCCCTTCGGCGTGCGATGATCCACGCATGACCGCCACGCGCCGGCCCACGCGGCCCCGCTCTCCCTGGGCGAGCGACGAGCACGAGTTGTTCCGCGAGACCGCGCGGGCGTGGATCGAGCGGGAGATCCTGCCCCACGACGCGCGCTGGCAGGCCCGCGGGTATGTCGATCCCGAGCTCTGGCTGAGCGCGGGGGAGGCCGGGCTGCTGGGTACCGACGTGCTCGCCGAGCATGGCGGGCTCGGCGGCGACTTCGGCTTCGAGTGCGTGATCTACGAGGAGCTGCTGCACGCCGGCTTTGCGTGCTTCGGCAAGGGCGTGCACGAGATCGCCACGCACTACGTGCTGGATTACGGCACGGACGAGCAGCGACGGGCCTGGGTGCCCGCACTCGTGCGCGGCGAGCTCGTCGGTGCGATCGCCATGACGGAGCCCGGCGCCGGGTCGGACCTGCGCGGCATCTCGACCTCCGCCGTCCGGGACGGCGACCACTATGTCGTCAACGGCTCGAAGACGTTCATCACCAACGGCCTGCACGCGAACCTCGTCTGCCTCGTCGTGCGTACCGATGTCGAGGCCGGATCGCAGGGCTACACGCTGCTCATGGTCGAGACCGAGGGCCTGGAGGGGTTCACGCGCGGGCAACCGCTGCACAAGATCGGCCAGCACGCGCAGGACACGTGCGAGCTGCATTTCACGGACGTCCGCGTGCCGGTCACCGCAAGCCTCGGCGAGGGACAGGGGCTCTACCACCTGATGCAGCAGCTGCCCTACGAGCGGACGGTCGTCGCGGTGATGGCGGTCTCGGCGCTCGAGCGCGTGGTCGCGGACACGGTCGCCTACGCGCAGGAGCGGCAGGCCTTCGGGAAGCCCCTGATGGCGCTCCAGAACACGCGCTTCAAGCTCGCGGAGGCACACACGGCTGCCACGATCGGGCGCGTCTTCGTCGACCACTGCGTCACGCGCGTGATCGACGGCACGCTCGACACGGCCACGGCCTCGATGGCGAAGTGGTGGCTGACCGATCAGCAGTGGCGCCAGATCGACGAGTGCCTGCAGCTCTTTGGCGGCTACGGCTACATGCTCGAGTATCCGGTCGCGCGGGCGTTTCTCGATGCGCGCGTCCAGACCATCTACGCCGGCTCGAACGAGATCATGAAGGAGATCGTCGCGCGCTCACTCGAGCGCGAGTAGCGTGCCCGGCGATGGCCGGCCTCCCCGTGACGATCGACGACGTGCGGCACGCGGCCACCGTCATCCACGGCCGGGTGCGGCGCACGCCGGTCATGAGCTGCGCCTCGCTGGGCGAGGGCGTGTGGCTGAAAGCCGAGCTGTTCCAGCGCACCGGCGCGTTCAAGGTGCGCGGCGCGTTCTCGCGGGTCGCGGAGCTCTCGGCCGAGGAGCGCGCTCGCGGCGTGGTCACGTGCTCGGCCGGCAACCACGCGGCCGCCGTCGCGCTCGCCGGACGCGAGCTCGGCACGAACGCCCTCGTGATGATGCCGCGCTGGGCCAGCCAGGCGAAGGTCGACGCGACCCGCGCGTACGGCGGCACGGCCGACCTGGAGTCCGCCGACGCGACCCAGGCGTTCGCGCGCATGCACGCCGAGGCGGAGGAGAGCGGTCGCGTGATCGTCCACCCCTTCGAGGACCGCGCCGTCATGGCCGGGCAAGGCACGCTCGGGCTCGAGCTCTGCGAGCAGGTCGACGACGTCACCCAGGTCGTCGTGCCAGTCGGTGGCGGCGGACTCATCTCGGGGGTTGCGACCGCCGTCAAGGCGCTCGCCCCGAACGCGCGCGTGATCGGCGTCGAGCCGGCCACGATCGCGACGCTCGCGACGTCGATCGCCGCCGGCCTGCCTGTCCCGCGGCCCGCGCGCGCATCCATCGCCGACGCGCTGGGGCCGCCGAGCATCGGCACCGGCCCGCTGGTGGTCCTGGAGGAGTTGCTCGACGAGGCAGTGGTCGTCAGCGAGGAGCAGATCGCCGAGGGCTTCCGGTTCCTCTACGCCCGCGCGAAGCTGGCGGTCGAGCCCGCGGCTGCAGCGCCGGTCGCGGCGCTGCTCGCGGGGCTGGTCGAGCCGCTGCCAGGCACCGTGCTGGTGCTCTCGGGCGGCAACGTCTCGCCCGAGGTCGCCGCGAAGCTGCTCGCACCCCCGAGCTGAGGCCAGCTCACGCGACGCGCACGGCGTGCGCGCCGGACGGCTCGGCCGCCCAGTCGATCTCGACCATCCGCAGCTCGGGGGAGCCCAGCGCGTAGGTGCGCGCGATCAGCTCCTCCATCAGGGCCGTCGCGCGCGCCACGGTCTCGGCGAGCGGGATGTCCAGGAGGCGCAGACCGGCGATGAGAGCCGTGAAGACGTCGCCCGAACCGCTCCAGAACTCAGCGACGTGTGGGGCGCGCGCGAGCCATGCGCCGTCGTCGTCGAGCCCGACGACGTGCTGTGTGGGACGGCCGTCGTGGTCGAGCACCAGTCCCTTGACGACCACTTCGCGCGCGCCCGCGGCGTGCAACTCGCCGGCCGCTGCGACCGCCTCGGCGACGCTCCCCACGGGCCGATCGACGAGCCACTGCAACTCGAAGCGGTTGGGGACGAGCAGGTCGGCGCGCGGCACCGCCTGCTCGCGGAACGTGCGCACGAGCTTGGCGGGAAGGTACAGCTCGCCCTCGTCGCCGAGCACGGGATCGCAGACGTACCAGGCGTCAGGTCGCTGCTGCTGCACGGCGGCGAGCGCCTCGAGCACGACGCTCCACGCTTCGGGGCGACCGAGATAGCCGCTGAGCACGGCCTCGCAGCGGTCGAGGCGCCCGAGCGCTTCGAGCCCGGCGAGCAGCTCGCGCAGCGCGGAGACCGGGGTGCGGCGGCCGCGCACGCCGGGATAGCCGGCGTGGCTCGAGTAGACGACCGTCGGCAGCGCCCAGACGTCGAAGCCCAGCCGGTGCAGCGGCAGTGCCGCGGCCGTCGATCCGACATGCCCGTAGACCACGGACGACTGGATCGACATCACGGCGCGCACCGTGCGCATGGTGCCATTGCGACACGCCGGCACCCGTCGGTCGCTGCGAGGTAAGAGCGCATTTCTCATTGAGCGCGGCGTTTGGAGCGGCCGGATCGGTCTGCAGTCGATTGCGTGAGCAGCCAGGGTCAGGCCCGGGCTGCTCGGGCCAGACCCCTGTGCGTTCCGGGCCGCCCGGGCCAGCCCGTGCCGCGCCGGCAGGCCGTGGCCGGCCGGCGCACCGAGGTCTGACGTGGTCGCTACCGGACGCGCAGGCTGTGACCGTCTGCCTCGAGTATCTCGGCGACGCGAGCCGGGAATGCGCGCCAGTCGTCGTTGGCAGCGTGGATGTAGCGGCCGGAGAGCGCGTCCAGCGCTCCCGTGTCGAGAAACTCGATCAAGTCGGCGGTCAGCTCCGGCGGGGACCAGAGCGCCTCGTCGTCCCACTCGGCCTTGAAGATCCCCGCAGTCATGTCGCTCTTCACCGTGCCCGGAGAGATCGCGAACACCTGCACGCCGTCGGGCCGGGCCTCGGCGGCAAGCGCCTCGCTGAAGCGGATGACAGCCGCCTTGCTCGCCATGTAGGCCGAGCCGATGCGCGCATCGGCAGGGCCCAGCAGCGAGAAGAACGCCGCGTTCGAGCTGATGTTGACGATGCGCCCGTGACCGCGCGAGCGCATGTGCGGAAGCGCGGCGCGACAGCAGAGGAACGTGCCGAGCACGTTCACCTCGAACACCTGCCACCAGCGATCCGGCGCTTGTTCCCACGAGAAGCCTCCGTCACCCGCGGTTCCCGCGTTGTTGATCAGCAGGCTCAGCGGTCCGACCTCGCGCTCGACGGTCGCGATCGCGGCCTCGACGGCGCCGGCGTGGCCGACGTCCAGCGTGAGCGCTCGCGCGCCGATCTCGTCTGCCACCTGCCCGATCTGCGACTCCGAGCGCGCGGCGACGGCCACGCGGTAGCCGGCCTGGGCGAGCCGCGTCGCAACGGCTCGACCGATGCCCCGACTCGCGCCGGTCACCAGTGCGATGCGGGCAGGCGAGCTCATCGGGCGACCGTATCAACGGGCGAGCGCTCGAGCTCGAGCAGGAGGTGCTTGGCCTCGAGGCCGCCGCCGTAGCCGGTGAGCGAGCCGTCCGAGCCGATCACGCGGTGGCACGGGATGATGATCGAAACGGGGTTCGCGCCATTCGCGGCGCCCGCGGCGCGGATCGCCGTGGGCCGGCCGATGCGCGCGGCGAGCTCGGCGTAGGAGATCGTCTCGCCGTAGCCGATGCGCTGCAGCTCGGCCCAGACGCGCTGCTGGAACCGCGTGCCGGGTGGCGCGACGGGCAGGTCGAACACCTGGCGCTCCCGCGCGAAGTACTCCTCGAGCTGGCGCCGCACCCCCGCGAATGCTCCGTCGTCGCGCGCCATGCCGGTGGGCCGCCCGTGCACCTCGACGGGCATGTAGAGCCCGGTCAGCCGGCCTTTCGTGGCAGTCAGCAGCAACTCTCCGACCGGGCTCGCCATGGTCGTGTACGCCTCGCTCATGTGACATCTCCGGTCTAGGAACTGGTTTCAAGAGTCGCGTTCGTGGTCGGGGGGCTCGAAGCGAGCGGGAGTGGATCCCGGCTCGAAGATCCGGTTGGAACCAGTTCAATGCGCACCCCACAGGTGCAGGACGGTGTAGGCCCGGAACGGTCGCCAGGCCTGCGACCGGCGCTCGGCCTCGCGCGCGTCGGCCTCGACGCCGAGCGCCCGCAGGCCGTGGCGCACGCCGAGGTCGCCGGCCGGAAACGCATCGGGGTCGCCGAGTGCCCGCATCGCGACGTACTCCACGGTCCACGTGCCGATGCCCGGCAACGCGAGCAGGTTGCGGCGCGTGCGCTCGCGATCCGCGCCGGCGTCCAGGTCGACGACGCCGTCGCGGACGGCCGCGCTGACACCGCGCAGCGTGGCCTTCCGGCGCTCCGGCATCGCGAGCACGTCGTCGTCGGCCTCGGCCAGCGCGTCCGCCGTGGGGAAGACGTGCGTCAGCGATCCGTCGGGCGCCGCCAGCGGCTCGCCGTGGCGCTGCACGATCCGCGCGGCATGCGTG
>JALYLC010000432.1 GCA_030774435.1 Actinomycetota bacterium | reverse complement strand
CGCGTTATGCGTGCCTGACCCCGGTTTATTCGGTTGATCGGACACTCTCGCAGCCCACTCCAGGCCGAGCTGCGAGGTGGGGGTCGGTTACTTGTGGCCCTCGACGCCGAACGCGTAGATGGTCGTGCTCGTGAAGGTGTCCGAGGGGCGGAGGACGGTCGACGGGAACGCCGGCTCGTTCGGGGAGTCCGGGTAGTGCTGGGTCTCGAGCGTGAAGGCATCGCCCTGCCGGTAGGTGTGATGGCTCGGGCCCACGAGCGTGCCGTCCAGGAAGTTGCCGGTGTAGAGCTGGACGCCCGGCTCGGTGGTGTACGTCTTGAGGACGCGCCCGCTGGCGGGGTCGACGGCCTTCGAGATCAGGATCAGCGAGTGGTCGCCGGCGGGCCGATCGATCACGAAGTTGTGGTCGTAGCCCTGGGCGATCACGATCTGCGGATCGGCCTCGCGGATGCGCAGCCCGATCGGCGTCGGCTTGGTGAAGTCGAACGGCGTGCCCGCCACCGGCGCGATCACGCCGGTCGGGATGAGCGTGCTGTCGACGGGCGTGTAGTTGTGCGCCTTGAGCCAGAGCACCTGGTCGAAGACGTCGCCGGAGCCCTCGCCCGCGAGGTTGAAGTAGGTGTGGTTGGTGAGGTTGATGATCGTGGGCTTGTCCGTGGTGGCGTTGTAGTCGATCCTCAGCGCGTTGTCCTTGGTCAACGTGTAGGTCACGTCGACCTTCATCGTGCCGGGATACCCCTCTTCGCCATCGGCGCTCGTGTAGCTGAGTTTCACTCCGCCGGACACGACCGTCGCTGCCCAGACGTGCTTGTCGAAGCCCTTGATGCCGCCGTGCAGCGAGTTGACGCCGTTGTTGATCGGCAGGTGATAGGTCACGCCGTCGAGCGTGAAGGTGCCCTTCGCGATGCGGTTGGCGTAGCGGCCGATGATCGCGCCGAAGTACGGGCTCTTGGCGACATAGTCGGCGAGGTTGTCGAATCCGAGGGCGACGTTGGCCGTCTTGCCCTTGCGATCCGGCGTGTCCATCTCCGTGACGATGCCGCCGTAGGTGATGATCTTGACCGTCATGCCGTGCTGATTGGCAAGCGTGTACTGATCAACGGCCGTGCCATCGTCCAGCGTCCCATAGGGCGCCTTGCTGACAGTGATGCCACCGTCCTTGTGCCCGCGGCCGTGCGTCGAGGACGCCGCCGCCGGGAACGCCAGTACCGCCAGAACGACGCTGACCCCGAGCAGCGCGCCTCCCGGCAGGATCCACGCGGCTGCGCGGAAGATCTTGGATCTGGAGACGAGCGAACGCATGACGCTCCCTTCCCTTTGATCGCCGATCACGGGCACGACGGGCCCCTGGTTCCTATAGGAGGCTAGTCCTATAGGATCGAGATCGGGACCGGAAGAATCAGCAACCTCAGGCCGGTTTGCACGTTCTCGCTGGGGTGCCGTCGGCACCCCAGCGAACGCTAGCGAGCGCTCGCCGGCGCCCCGGTCAATTCGGCGACCTTCGTGAGCGTCGCGCCGTAGGCCATCACCAGGTAGTCGAGCGCGGCGTCGGCGTCGACTCCGTCGAAGGCGCACACGGCGTCCGGCGGGATCGTCACCCGATAGCCGCGGATGAGCGCCCCGTAGGAGGAGTGCCGCACGCAGATGTGCGTGTGCTGGCCGCAGATCACGACCTCGTCCACGCCGAGCGCCCGCAGCTGCTCGTCGAGGCCCGTGCCGTCGAAGGCTCCGTAGGCGCGCTTGGGCGAGACGATCTCCGCGGGACCGGGCTGCGGTGCCAGCTCGGCGATGACCTCCGCACCCGGGCTGCCGGCCATCGCATGCTCGCCCCACACGCGCAGTTCGGGGTCGGAAGCATGGTGTGCGTCGTTCGAGAAGACGACGACACAGTCCGGATCCGCGCGCGCGTGCTCGAGCAGGCGGGCGATCGGCTCGACGATGCGCTCGGCGTTCGGATTCGCGAGCGCGCCTGTGACGAAGTCGTCGAGCATGTCGGCGATCACGAGCGCCTTCATGGGGCACCTTTCCGTCGGGGCGAAAGTGGCGAAACGGCAGAGTAGCCGCGCTCGCGAATTCATCGACTAGCGTGAGAACGGTCGATTTGTTCCCGATGCCGCGAACATCCCTAGCCCCGGGCGAGACCCGGAACATCGAAGACGCGTTCGCCCGTCGCGGCACCGCGTACCGGCGGCATCTCGCGATCGGCGCGCTGCTCGCGGTGCTCCTGCTCGTAGCGACCGCGGGCAGCCTGGCGTGGGGCCAGTACCAGGCTGCAGAGGGGACGGCGCTCGCCAACGCGCGCGCGCGCGCCGTGCTCGCGGGCAGCGTGATCGACGCCAACTTCCGCGGTGAGCTGGCGACGCTGCGCTCGATCGCCGGCTCGCCGACGGTCGTCCGGCAGACCACCGGCTCCATGCAGAGGTACTTCGAGCGGCTCCAGCCAGCGGCGGGCCAGGGGGTGTTCAGCGCGGGGCTCGTCTGGGTCGACGGCAACGGCATCGCGCAGGTGTCCGCCGTCCCGGGCACCGTCGCGCCCCACGCCGATCTGTCCGGTCGCTCGTACGTCTGGAACGTCATCGCGACGGGGAAGCCGTTCGTGAGCGAAGGCACGACGGCCTGGCCCGGGGGTGCCCACGTGATCGTCATGGCGGTGCCCACGCGCGATGCGCGCGGGCGCCTGACCGGCGTGCTGGCCGCCGCCGTGCTGCCGAGCCCGCTCGCGATCACGCGCGGCTCCCTCGACCTCGGCGACTCGGGTGTGTCGATCCTCGACCACGACGGCCGCTCCGTCCTGAACGGCTTCGAGGGACCCGCCAATCTCGCGCTGGTGCGGACGCTCACCGGCACGGGAGTCCGTGCCGACACGCGCGGCCTCGACGGCTCGAGCGATCACGCAATCGCGTACACGACGTCCACGATCCCCGGCTGGACGATCGTGATCGACCGGCCTCGCGCGGTGCTCTTCTCCGATGCCCGTCGCGGGCTCTTTCTCGAGCTCGCGCTCGTCACCGCCGCGGCGGCGATCGTCCTGTTCCTGATCGCTCTGGTCCTGCTGCACGGGCGGCGCGAGGCCGAGCGCGAGCGCAAGCGCTCGCATCAGCGACACGAGCTGACCCGTATCCTCGGCAGCGCCTCCCTGGGCAGCGACGTCTCGGACGGCCTCGTGGCAGGGCTCGCCGACGCCTTCCCCGGCGCGCTCTGCATCGTCGCGCTGGAGGCACCCGACGGCCCCGGCCTCGCGCTCTCGGGCTCGGCCGACGGCGTCTTCCACTCCACCGAGGCCGCCCGCGACATCGTCGTCGCACAGGCGGCGACGCTCGCCTACGAATCGGGCTCCGCGATCGTGATCGGCAAGGAGCCCGAGCTCCGCTCGGCGCTTCCGGGCGTGCACAACGCGCTGCGAGGTGCCGCGCACTCCTTCTACGCCACCCCGCTCGTGACGCCGGGCGGCAGCCGGCTCGGCGCGCTCTGCCTCCTGTTCGCCCACACGCACCCGCTCGACGAGAGCGAGCAGGCGCAGGTCGCGTGGTACGCCGAGCAGGCCGCTCAGGCGCTCGACCGCACGTCGGCCTTCGAGCGCGAGCACGAGGTCGCGGTGCGGCTGCAGCGCAGCCTGCTCTCGCAGCAACTCCCCGAGGTCGAGGGCGTCGAATTGATCGGCCGGTACAACGCGGGCGGCGTCGGGCTCGAGATCGGCGGCGACTGGTACGACGTGGTGCGCAGATCCGACGGCATCGTGCACGTGACGGTGGGCGACGTCGCCGGGCACGGCGTCACGGCGGCAGTGCTCATGGGGCAACTGCGCAACGCCTTCCGCGCGCATGCCTACGAGCACACCTCGCCCGCCGAGTTGCTGCGACGGATGCTGCGCCACGTCGACGAGGACGAGATGGCGACTGCGCTCTGCCTTACGCTCGATCCCTACACGCAGGAGCTCACCTACGCCTCCGCGGGCCATCCGCCCTCGCTGCTCGTGGATGGCAACGCCGCGGAGGTGTCGCGTCTCGCGCACGCGCTCGCGCCCCCGCTCGGCTACGTCCAGGCCTCGGCCATCGTCGAGGCGACGATCGAGCTGCCGGCCGGCGCCACACTGGTGGCGTACACCGACGGCCTGGTCGAACGCCGAGGCTGGAGCATCGACACGGGCATCGATCTCCTGGCATCCGTCCTCGGATCCTCCTCGTCGCTCGCAGCCGCTCCGCTGGCTGACAGGATCTTCGCGGAGGTCGCGCCGCGCATCGGCTCGAACGACGACATCGCCCTCCTGATCGTCCGGCTGCTCGACGTGCCGCAGCGGATGGACATCGAATTGCCGGGCGATCCCGCCGCGTTGTCGAGGCTCCGCCGGCGACTGCGCAGCTGGCTCGAATTGCGCGGGCTCGCCGCGGACGAGTGCGACGACGCCGTGCTCGCAGTGAGCGAGGCCTGCAACAACGCGATCGAGCACGCCTACCTGCTCGAGCCGGGGCCGATCCACGTCGTGCTCCAGCACAGCGAGGGCACGCTGGCGATTCGTGTGGAAGATCACGGAGCCTGGCACCCGACGGCGCCGAGCTTCGAGCGCGGCCGCGGCATCCCACTGATGCAGGCGGTGATGGACACGGCCGAGATCGAGCACGACGGCCGTGGCACGCGGGTGATGCTCAGCCGTCTGCTGGCCTGAGCGGCATCACCAGAGCGGGGCATCTACGACCCCAGGACTGTGCCCTAGCGTGGGGACAGCTGGACGCGAATGGAGGGCTTGTGAGCACGGAGCGACAGATCGGGACGGTCAAGGTCGAGTTCGCGTCGAAGCGCACGGCGGTGGTGGCCCTCATAGGCGAGCACGACCTCGATTCGCGCTCCGCGCTGAGGGCCACGTTCGCCTACGCCACCGAGAGCCGCAACCTGCTCGTCGATCTCACCCGCTGCACGTTCGTCGACTCCGCCGTCATCAGCCTCCTGCTGGCCACGCAGCGCAAGCTCGAGGCCGCGCACGGGCGTTGCGAGCTGATCCTCCTCCCCGAGCCCGGGTACGTCACGCGGCTGTTCGAGGTGACGGGCATCGCCAGCCTCTTCAGCGTGCACAGGTCCCGCAGCGCCGCGCTGGCCGGCATCGAGGAGTTCGCGCTGCTCGCCCGGAAGGCCGTCTAGGAGGCGCCCGGCGGCGCCGGGCCGGGCCGCTAGCATGGCCCGGATGAGCCCTCGCAAGCGGCGGCGCCTGACCGAGGCAGAGCTGGCGGACGTGCGCAAGCGCGCGCACCGCTATCTCACCTCGCCGTCGACGCCCCGGCGGGAGGCGCAGGGGCTGTGGCTGCTCGGCGACGGCGAGCCCGGGCCGCGGGACCTCGACTGGGCTCGCGTCCGGGACGCCTCCCCGGAGGCGCTCACGCGCATCGACCTGTATCTCCGCGCGCGGGGCGCCTGAGCGGCCGCCATAACGCCTCAGCGGCGGATGCGGCGCGCGAGGCGCCGGGCGGGCGCGAGGCGGTCGACGTACAGCTTGTGCAGCGACGCGGAGTTGCGCACGCGCTGGCGCAGGCGGATCATGCCGAGCGCCGCCTGGGCGGCGAGTCGGCCGCGCACGCCCCTGGTAAAGCCGATGCCCTGGTACAGCGGCTCGAAGCCGTCGCAGAACTCGAGCTTGTACGGCTCGGGCCCGCCCAGGAACTCGACGCGCGTGAGGCCTTCCGCCGAGGCGTCCTCGAGCGCCTGGAGCATCGTCAGGATGCCGGGGGAGAAGCTGCTGAAGGACGGGTCGAACGCTCGCCTGTTGGAGATCATCGAGCCGCGGTAGGCGAGCCAGTACTGGAAGGCCACCACTCGGCCCGCGGAGCGCAGCAGCAGGATGCGCGCCATGTCCAGCTCGGCGAGCCGCGGCAGGACGGCGCGATGGAAGGCATGGCCTGCCTCGGTCGAGAACAGCGAGCGGTCGGGCCGGCCCTCCCAGCGGATGGCGTTGATACGGAAACCCTCCTCGAGCGCCGGCCGCAGCTCCTCGATGGTGCGCACGATGGTGAACTCCGCTTCGGCGCTCTCCTGCAGGCGCCGCATGCGCCGCCGATGCTCGGCGCGCCGCTTCGAGCCGCGCTTGGCTCGATAGGCGGCATCGAATCCGTCTGGCATCAGCATGACCGGCGCCTCGACGCGTTGATGCACCGCGAGGTCGCTGCCTGCAGCGCGCGCGAGCCGACTGTCGGCGGGGAGGCCGAACACGTCGAGCAAGTCGAACGGCTGCCGCCGCAGCTCCTCGATCAGTGCCTGTGCCGTCTCGTCCGGCTCGCCCTCAGCGAGCAGCAGGTCGGCCAGAGCCGAGTCGTCACCGCCGATGAATGCGGCGGTCCGCACTCCGCGCCGCTGCGTGATCATGAGCGGCAGCGCGGCGACCAGTCGCCCGCCCCGCCTCGCGACGATGACCGCGAGGCGAGCGTCGCCGGCCAGATGCCGCCACCACTCCTCGAGCCAGGCGTGCAGCATGAACGGCGTGGGCCGCGGGAGGGCCGCGACCAGGTCGTCCCAGCCGGCGGCGAGCCCTGCAAAGCCGGCGGCGTCGCGGACGGTCTCGATCTCCAGGCTCGGGGGCTGCGGAAGCGCGCCCGAGCGTGCGCGATCGCGGAAGCGCACTTCCGATGTCGTAGGCCCCTCCACGTCTCTCAGCCTAGTCCCCAGAGATTGCGACCCGGGGAATACGCTCTAGGACGACTGAGGGCCCGTCTCACCGTCCCAGTAGTCCACGCCGCTGGACTTCCGGACGAGCAGGTCGTCTTCCTCGTTGCCGGTGAACACGCCGATCTTGCCGCTGTCGGGGTAGACGGCGACCGCGGGCTCGCTGCGGGTGGAGAACATCAGCACGCGCGCCGTCGTATCGGTGTGGTTGCGGACGGAGTGCGCGCCGGCCGGGCCGGTCGGGAAGAAGACCATCTCCCAGGGGCCGATCTCCTCCTCGCCCTCGGGCGTCCGCAACGTGGGCCGGCCCTCGAGCACGAGCAGCCACTCCTCCTCGCCGTACTCGTAGTGGTACGGGCAGATCGCCTGTCCCGGTGGCAGCTCGTAGATCGAGCAGCCGGTCTTCTCGGCACCGAGCAACTTGCCGAAGCGGAACAGGCCGGCGCGGAAGCCCTCCGGGTCGCTGGCGTCGTAGTCGAATTCGGGCGCGGCGATGTTGAGTCGAGGCATGGCGGTAGCCTGCCAGCTTCGTAGAATCGCCCGCGTGCGCCTCCTCGCCGCCGTCGCCGTGTGCGCCGGGCTGATCGTCGCTCCGGCGGCGAGCGCCGGCAGCTTCGTCGACGTCAGCTTCAGCAACGCGAGGGACGCCTGGGCACTGGTCGCGGAGCCGTGCCAGGCGAGTGCAGCACGGTGCACCGCGGTCGAGACCACGACCGACGGCGGACGCGTGTGGCGGCGCCTCGCGTCTCTGCCGGGCGGGCTGGAGCGCATCAGCCGGCAGGCCGGCATGGCATTCGGCCAGGCGGCGTTCGTGGCGAGCGACGGCGGGCGACGCTGGCAGCGCGTGCGGCACCTCGCCTTCGAGTCGGTGGTGCCGGCGGCGGGCGCCACCTTCGCCCTGACGTATAGCCACTCGGGCTGTCCAGCGGCCTGCGCGGTTGCGCTGCGACGTGCCGCGAGCGGATCGAGCGTCTTCACGCGCATCCCGGCATTCCGCAATCCGTCCTACGGATACGGCGACACGCTGGTCGGCGCCGGCGCGAATCTCTACGCGGTGGGGTTCGGGCATGTCTCCGGCGGTGCTCAGGGGGCGTATGCGCGCATCGCGATCTCGCGCGACGACGGCCGCAGCTGGTCCGTTCGCGGCGACCCGTGCCGCGACCCCGGAGCGACGGAGGTCGACTCGACCCAGGTCGTGGCCGCGGGCACCTACGTCGCGCTCCTGTGCGTCGTCCGCACGACCGGCGCGGGCTCGATTGCGCTCTCGCGCGACGCCGGCCGCACGTTCGCACGCCTGCGCCCGCCCATCACGGGTGGGTACGCGAATCAACTCGCGCTGGACGCCGCCGGCGACCTGGCCGTGCTCGACACGGTCGGGGGCGCGACGGGCCACTCTGCCGACCGGCTGACGCTCAGCTACGACGGCGGCACAACGTGGCGCGTGGCCCTGCGCCGGCGGTCGACCCGAACGACAGCGCTGCCGCCCTCGCTCACGCTCTTCGGCCGCTCGCTCCGCTGGCTCGTGAGCGGACGCACGCTGCTGCGCAGCGACGACGGGGGTCGCACCTGGCAATCGACCTCCGCGCCCTGAGTAGCATTGGCGTCGAGGAGGTCGAGATGGCTCAGGTACTGACCCAGCGTGGCGCGTTCATCGGTGGCGAGTGGCTGTCCGGTGACGGTGAGGAGATCGAGGTGCGCAGCCCTGCCACGGGCGAGACCGTCGGCGTCGTGCGCGCCGCGACGTCTGGCCAGGTGGATCAGGCCGTCGCCGCTGCAGCCGGGGCCTTCGGCACGTGGCGCCGCACGAGCGTGCTCGAGCGGGTCGAGATCTGCCGGCGCGGCTACGACATCTGCATGGAGCGGGCCGAGGAGATCGCCCGGATGATCACCCGCGAGACCGGCAAGACGATCCGCGAGTCGCGCGAGGAGATGGTCGAGTACACCGCCGATCACTTCCGGCGCGCGGCCGAGGACGTGATGCGGCACGCCGGCCAGGTGCTGCCCTCCACGCAGGGTAGGACGCACAAGCGGATCCTCGTCGTGCAGGAGCCCGTCGGCGTGGTCGCGGCCATCTCACCCTGGAACTTCCCCGTCGACATCGCCGGCATCCCGATCGTCTACGGCCTCGCCTTCGGCTGCACCACGGTCTGGAAGCCGTCGGAGCTCGCGCCGCTGTGCGCCGAGCTGTTCGTCGACGTGCTGCATGAGGCGGGCTTCCCGGCCGGGACTGTCAACCTCGTGCACGGCCGCGGCGACGTCGGCGCGATGCTCACCCGTCATCGTGGCGTCGCCTCGGTGGTCTTCACCGGATCGGTCGCGACCGGCGAGAAGGTCGCGCGCGACGCAGGCCTCAAGAACCGCGTGCTGGAGCTGGGCGGCAACGGCCCGCAGATCGTGCTCGCGGACGCCAACCTCGAGGCTGCGGCGGACGCTGCCGTGATGGGCTGCTTCTACCTCGCCGGGCAGGTCTGCACGGCGGCGGAGCGCGTGCTCGTGCACAGGGACGTGCACGACCGCTTCGTCCAGCTGCTGGTCGAGCGCACGAAGGCCCTCAAGGTCGGCGACCCGCTCGACGACGCGACCGATATGGGCCCGGTGTGCAACGCCGTGACGCTCGAGCGCACGCAGCGGCACATCCAGGACGCGATCGAGCACGGTGCCACTGTCGTCCACGGCGGCGGCTCCGACGGCATGTACCACGAGCCGACGATCCTCACGGGCGTGACCAGCGGCATGGCGATCGCGCAAGAGGAGACGTTCGGGCCCGTCGCGCCGATCATGCGCTTCGACTCGCTCGAGGAGGCGATCGCGATCGGCAACGAGACCGAGTTCGGGCTCACAGCCGCCATCTTCACGAACAACCTGAACGACGCCTGGCTGGCCGCCTCCGAGCTCCGCCACGGCACCGTGCACATCAACGAGACCACGAACTACTGGGATCAGATGGCGCCCTTCGGCGGCGCCAAGAGCTCCGGCTCTGGCCGCGAGCTCGCCGAAGGCATCGCCGAAGCGCTCACCGAGACCAAGCAGATCACGTTCGACCGGGGCTAGCGGTCCGCATAAATGGGGTCTGACCCCAAGTTATGCGGACCTGCATAAATCGGGGTCTGACCCCAAGTTATGCATGGCACTAACTCGCCCGAGGGAGTTGCCCGCCCAAGAGCTCGCTGCGGTCGAGCGGCAGCGCGTGGGCGGCGCCCTCGCGCGCGGCCAGCGTCTGGTACACGCCGATCTCGCCGCCTTCGAAGCCCTGGGCCGAGCCGAGCATGTAGAGCCGCCAGACGCGCTCTCGCTCCTCGCCGATCTCGGCGACGGCGGCCTCCCGGGCCGCGGCGAGGTTCGCGAGCCAGCGTCGCAGCGTGAGCGCGTAATGCTCGCGCAGCGATTCGACGTCGCGGATCTCGAAGCCGCCGGCCTCCAGCGCGCCGATGATGTCCGTCACCGGATGCAGCTCGCCGTCCGGGAAGACGTAGCGGCCGATGAACGTCGGTCCGCGCGGCGGTTGCGTGTGGATGCGCGTGATGCCGTGATTGAGGAAGAGCCCGCCAGGGCGCAGGAGCCGGTGCACCACATCGACGTAGGTGTCGAGGTGCGCGCGGCCGACATGCTCGTACATGCCGACGCTGGCGATCTTGTCGAATGGCTGCTCGTCGAGCTCGCGGTAGTCGAGCACGCGCACCTCGACGCGGTCGGCGAGCCCGGCGGCCTCGATGCGCTGCCGTGCGAGCTCGGCCTGCGGCTCCGAGAGCGTCACGCCTAGTGCGTGCGCGCCGTAGTGGGCAGCGGCGTGCATCACGAGCGAGCCCCAGCCGCAGCCGATGTCGAGCAGCCGCTCACCCGGCTGCAGGCGCAGCTTGCGGCAGATCAGCTCGAGCTTGCGCTCTTGAGCACTCTCGAGCGAGTCGTCTGCGCTCTCGAAGTACGCGCACGAATAGACCATGCTCGGGCCGAGCAGCATCTCGTAGAAGCGGTTCGAGACGTCGTAGTGGTGGCGCACCGACGCGCGATCGCGGCGCAGCGAGTGCAGCCGGCCGGCCGGCTCGGCCTCGCACTCTGGCGTCGGCGGTCGCCGCAGGGCGCGGGGCCCGGCGACGCGTAGCGCAGCAG
>JALYLC010000431.1 GCA_030774435.1 Actinomycetota bacterium | reverse complement strand
TATACGGCGCCGTGAGGTAGCGGGTCCGCATCGCTACGATGGATCGGTGGCCGAGCAGCTCGATCTGAGCGATCCGCGCGTCGCGCTCGCCAACGAGCGCACGCTCCTCTCGTGGATCCGGCTGGCGCTGGCCCTGGTCGGCGCGGGCACGACCATCGGGACGGTCGCCGACATCCAGCCGGTCTGGCTGCACGTGGTGGTCGCCGTGGTTCCGGTCATGCTCGGCCTCGTCGCCGCGATCCTCGGCTATACGCGCTGGCAGCGCGTCGACGACGCTGTGCGCTCGGGCGTCACGCTGCCCCCGGATCGCGAGCTGCGGCTCGTCGCCGTGGCCGTCGCAGTGATCGCGGTGGTCGCCGGCGTGGCCGCCGTCGTCGGCATCTTCAGCCGCTGAAGCGCTCGCGCTGCGGCCGGTCGCGCAGCCGCCACACGAAGCGAAGGCCCGACCAGGTGGCATCGATTGCGCACACCTTGTTGTCGACCAGGCCGTCTCCCAGGCCGATCTCCCGCACGACGTTCTCGTCGAGCTCGGTGGCAACGCCCGAGCTGCGCTTGGGCCATGCGATCCAGAGCCCGCCGGCGGGCTGCAGCGACGCCGCCAGGTCCGCAAACCTCGCGCGCACGGTCGCCACATCGAGGGCGAAGAGGATCGCGACGTCGACCGCGCCCGCGCCTGCCTCCACCAGCTCGACGCCGGGTGGCAGGTCGCCGAGCGTGGCCGCAAAGTCCACCGGGGCATCCACCAGCAGCAAACGGCTGTCTTCGCGGACGCCGAGCTTGCGCGGCAGCGGCGTCCCGGAGTACCCGGCCGTGCTCATGTGCGCAGCCTATGCTTCCGGCCGTGGAGCGACGCGCACGGCTGATCGGCGTGAACCACGTGGCGCTGGAGGTCCCCGACGTCGAGGCTGCCCTGGCGCTGTATGCGCGCCTGTTCGACTTCGAGTTGCGCGGCCGCGTGCCGGGCGCGGCGTTCATCGACATGGGCGACCAGTTCATCGCGCTCATGGAAGGTCGTCAGCAGGCGCCCGACGACGGGCGGCATTTCGGGCTCGTCGTCGACGACATGGCCGCTGTACGGGCCGCGGTCGAGCGCGAGAGACTCACCATCCTGCACCCGGGAGGGCGTGGACTCGACTTCCTCGACCCCTGGGGCAACCACTTCCAGATCGTGGCCTACGAGGCCGTCCAGTTCGAGCGCAGCCCGGGCGTCAAACGCAAGCTCGGCATCGAGGAGCTCGGCAAGTCCGAGGCCGCGCGCCGCGAGATCGCCGAGCGCGGGCTCTCCTGAGCTAAGTTAGTACGTCCAACGAGCCAGCGGCGGGATGCGTTCGCCGAGGCCCGCGTGCTGCTCGAGCGTGTGGGCGGCCTCGAGCAGGGCTCGCTCGCCGAAGGGCCGCGCCACGAGCTGGAGGCCGACCGGCAGGCCCGTCCTCGTGAACCCGACGGGCACGGAGATGGCGGGGCACAACGTCGCGCTGATGCGCGAGTTCGAGCGCATCCACTCGATGTAGGAGCCCATCGGCACGCCGTCGATCTCGGCTGCGTACTCCTGCTCGATCGGAAACGGCTCGACCTGCGTCACGGGACAGGCGAAGTAGTCGTAGCGGTCGAAGAACCGTCGCATCCGTTCGGCGAGCTCGGCCTGCAGGCGCGTCGCACGGCTCAGCATCGATGACGTCAGCGCACGCCCGCGCTCGACCTCGGCACGCACAGTGGCCTTCATGTCGCCGCCGCGGGCGTCGTACTCCTCGCCGAGCCCGGTGGCCGAAGCGAACGCGCGCCAGGTCTCGAAGACTTCGTCGGCTCCGCCGAAGTCGGGCTCATCCTCGCTGATGGCGAGGCCTGACTCGCGGAGCAAGGGGAGCGCGGCCGCCAGGACCTCGCTCACCGCGGAGTCGATCGGCAGGCCGCCCACCGTCGGGCTCCAGGCCACGCGCCTGCGGCTCACCTCGGCGAACGGCGGGGCCAGATCGGGGCGGGCCGCGCGCTGCGAGAGTGGGTCGCGCGGATCGGGACCGGCCATGGCCGCGAGCAGCAGCCCAAGGTCGCCGGCGGTGCGCGCCATCGGGCCCTCGACTGCGAACGGCAGCCACGGCGCGGACACCGGCCAGCGGGGCACGAGCCCGGGCGTGGGCCTCAGGCCGAGCACGCCGCTCCAGGCCGCCGGGTTGCGCAGCGATCCGCCGAGGTCGCTGCCGTCCGCGATCGGCAGCATCCGGCAGACCAGCGCCACCGCACCACCACCGCTCGAGCCTCCGGCCGAGCGCGTCGTGTCCCAGGCGTTGCGCGTGGCGCCGAAGACGGGGTTGAACGTGTGCGAGCCGGCGCCCCACTCGGGCGTATTGGTCTTGCCGACCAGGATCGCGCCCGCCTCGCGCAACCGCTCGACCTGGAGTGAGTCGGTGACCGGCACGTGGTCGCGATACGCCGGCGAGCCATAGGTCGTGCGCACGCCGGCCGTGTCCTGCAGATCCTTATGTGCAATCGGCAGGCCGTGCAGGAGCGGCAGGTCATCTCCCCGGGCGCGCCGGCGATCCGCGTCGTCGGCCGCCGCCAGCGCGCGTTCGGGCGTGCGCGTCACGATTGCGTTGACGAGCGGGTCGATGCGCTCGATGCGCGCGAGGTGCGCCGCGACGAGCTCGCGCGACGAGCACGCCCCGGCGCGCAGTGCGCGCGCCTGCTCGGTCGCCGGCAGCAGGCAGAGCTCATCGTCCACTGCGAGCCGATCGTACATGCGCGGGGATGCCGCGAGTCACCCGGCGCCGTCACGGCAAGAACCGAACCTCCGCCACGGCAAATGCGCACTCCGTAGGCTCTGCGTGTGATCGATGCCGAAGGCACAGCGCTGGGCGTCACGACGGCCAACTGGCTCGACGAGCCGTACAACCGCTGGGGCTTCCGCCGCGTGCCCGAGCTCTGCCGGACCGCGCCGATCGCGCGCGGCGACGGCACCGTGAGGGAGCTCCCTCGCGCCGAGCTCGACCTGGGCGACTACGCGTTCAGCCATGACGGCCGCCGCTACACGCTCGCGGACCTGCTCGCGCAGAGCTTCACCGACGGCTTCCTGGTGATCCAGGACGGCGCGGTCGTGACGGAGCGCTACCTGGACGGCATGGCCGAGACGGACACCCATCTCCTGATGTCGTGCTCGAAGTCGCTCACGTCGATCCTCTGCGGCGTACTCGCCGGGCGCGGGCTGCTCGCGCCCGATGACCTCGTCACCACGCACCTGCCGGAGCTCGCCGGCAGCGCCTGGGAGGGCTGCCGGCTACAGCACATCCTCGACATGCGCGCCGGTAACGCCTGGGACTACGACGTCGACGAGTTCACGATCCTCGACGTCTCGGACTACCGGGCGCACGACCGGCACGGGACGATCCCGCGGGACACTGAGACCTGGATCCGCACGATCGGACGCGGGCCGCACGGCCACGGCGAGGGGCCGTTCCGCTACTGCTCCCTTGCGACCGACGTGCTCGGCTGGGTGCTCGAGCGTGTGGGAGGCGCCTCCTTCCCGGAGCTCTTCTCGCGCGAGGTATGGTCGCGCATCGGCGCCGAGAGCGAGGCGCAGATCATGCTCGACAACTCGGGGTTCCCGGTCTTCGAGGGCGGCATCTGCACGACCTTGCGCGACCTCGCGCGCTTCGGCCTGATGTGCCTCGAGGACGGGCTGGTGGCAGGCGAGCGGGTCGTGCCGGCCGATTGGATCGCCCGTGTCCGCATGCGCGACGCCGAGCTGATCGAGGCGTTCCGCGCCTCGACCGACGCCGACCCCGATGCCCCCGACGCCTTCTACCACGACAAGTGGTGGGTCCACGACGGCCCGCGCGGGATCTACGCCGCGCTTGGCATGAACGGCCAGTCGATCGTCGTGCACCGGCCGGCGCGGATCGTGATCGCGAAGTTCTCGACCTTCCCGGACGCGCTCGACCAGCGCTACTTCGCGCTCCAGAACGCGGGCATGCTCGCGCTCTGCGACCAGCTGTCCTGAACGCGCTATGCGCTGATCCAGGCGTCGCAGATGCTCGTGACATGCCGGATGTCGGTGCCGCAGCAGCCGCCGAGCAGCGTGAGGTTGGGCAGCGTCCCGCGCAGCTCGGCGTGGCGCCGGCCGAGGTCGGCGGGATCGCCGTCGTCGAGATCCTCCGCTCCGTCCAGCTCCGCGTGGCTGAGCATCGACGCGTTGGCCCGCAAGCCGCGCAGCCGCTCGAGCCACGGCCCACCGTCGCTCAGCGCGCCTGTGAAATGCGTCGGGTGGGCGCAATTGATCATGTAGTGGAGCGGCGCGCCGTCTGTCTCGTCATCGACCTGCTCGATCGCGGCGCGCAGCGTCTGGCCGCTCGGCAGGCGGCCGTCGGTCTCGAGCGTGAACGACACCGAGATGGGAAGCCCGACTGCCTCGGCGGCGCGCACCATGCCGATCGCCTCGTCGGCGTAGGTGATGGTGAGCGCGCAGGCTACGTCGGTGGCGCTGTCGCCGAGCGTCTGCAGCTGGCTCGAGTGATAGCGCTCGGCCTCCGCGGCGGTCATCAGCGACGACGGCGCATATGCGTCTCCGCGCGGGCCGAGCACGCCCTCGATCAGCACAGGGCGATCCCAGGCCGGCGTGGCGGCCCGTAGCTCCTCGGCGAACTCGACCGCCCGGCGGTTCACGGCCGCAAGGGCGGCCTCGTCGTACCCGAGCTCGGCGCCCCAGTCGGGGTTGGCACGCCAGGTGGACGTCCCGAGCACGAAGCCCGCATGCCGCTCGCGAGCAAGGCCGAGGAACGGCTCGATGTACTCGCGCAGCGCGGCCCGGCCGGTTTCGCTCTCGAGCAGCGGAAACGTCGCGAAACCCGGCAGGTCGACGCCCTGATGGAAGATCAGCGCCGTCTCCGCGCCGGCGTCGGTCAGCCAGAGGGAGCCGTCGCCGAACGGGTGCGGATCGCGGTGTGCCATGCCTGCGGTGGCAGCGTATCCGCCTCCCGCAGGCGGGCCTGTCACCGAGCGCCATCAGGCTCGGACGCTCAGGCAGCGCAGACGCAGTGCCCGCCGCGTTGCCCCTGGTAGGTGCTCAGAAGTCGACGACGGCCTCGCCGGCCGTCACCTCTGGAGCCCTCGACACGGCATCGGGCATGTTCTGCCTCAGCCAGCTCGCAGCGATGCGCGTCGACTCGTCGGCGCCCTCCTGGTCGTCGCAGACGGTGACGGACGTCGTGCCATCGGGTGATCGCAGGAGGTAGTACGCGCGGAAGCCTGCGACCTCGGAGATCAGGGCTTGGATCTCGTCCCTTCGCGCCGCCAGGCGATCCGCCAGTTGCGCGTTGTTCTCATAGCGCCTGATGGTCACGTACATGGAACCCCCCTCGCTCTCGGCCAGATCTTGCAACGTTAGGCACATGGCAGAGGCAGGTCAACCGCGCGGCCTGGAACCGCTGAGGCTGCGCCGGGTTCGAGGCGAATGCGCCCTTGTGGGGTGCCGTCGCAGCGGCTACGCTCGCGCACGCAGCGCCCGGACATCCCCGGGCCAGACCGCCGAGGAGGCCCCTTGCCCACTGTGATCGGACATCACAACGTTGAGGACACCGAGCACTGGCTTGCCTCGTCGCGGCGCGCAGAGTTCTTCGGTCCGCTCGGAGTCACCAACATCCGGACGTTCGTGGATCCGCAGAATCCCACCCAGGTGGCCGTGCTCATGGACGTGCCCGATATGGACGCCGTGATGGCAGCGATGCAGACCGAGGCCGCAGCCGACGCGATGAGCCACGACGGCGTCGTGGCTGACACCCTCGTGATCCTCGTCGAAGCGTAGTCCGCGAGCGGCTTCGACTCGACGCCCGCTCGCGGATCCAGATCGACGTGCGCTTCAGCCCCGTGAACGCGTCGCAGCGGCGGTCGGGGAGGAGAGCATGGCCATCGCCTTCGTGCACCAGTACCTGCGCAGCGAGCAGTGACCCGGTCGCGGGCCTGGACTGCCGGCGTGAGCGGTGCGCCCAGGCCCCTCATCTTCATCGCGTACACGCTCCCCGCCGAGACTGCGAGCGCAATCGCAACGTGGGCGAGGGACGCGCTCGGCGGCGCGCGCGATCTGCGACTCGTCGCGGCCGCGAACCTGCACATCACGCTCGTCTTCTGCGGCCGCCTCCCGGCCGAACGGGTCGAAGAGGTGGTCGAGAGGACTCGAGCAAGCATCAGGGTACGTCGCGCGCCGGTCTACCGTCCCTCGCGCGTACGCGTCCTGGCGCGCTCGGCGGTCGTGCTCGAGCTGGACGCCGACGAGCCCGACCGCGCGCTACGCGGCTGGCCCCTCGGAACGCTTGCGCTCGAGCTGTCGAACGCCGGCCTGCGGCGCCCGGAGACGCGCGAGTGGACGCCGCACATAACCATCGCCCGCGCCCGACGAGGACAGCGCCCGGCCGTGGCCTTGGAGCCGCCGGAAGTGATGCTCGCGCCGGATGCCATCGCCGTCCTGGAATCGGCGAGCGTGCCCGGCGGTGTGCGCTACGACCAGCGAGCGCGGTTCCCGCTCGACGCGAGCTAGCCGGTTGACGGTCGGCAGGCAGCCGAGGGATACTCGCCGCTTCGACCATCACGGAGACAAGGAAGGCCCATCCATGCCGGCAATGGCGGTACCACTTGCGGCCGAGAAGCTCGACGCCTGGGAAGGCTGGGTCGCCGAGTTGGGCGGGACGCGCAAGGCCGCGTTCGACGAGATGAACGCTCGCCACGGGCTGACCGAGCACCGCGCGTACCTGCAGCCGACGCCCGACGGCAACTTCCTCGTGCTGGTGATCGCGGAGGGGCCCGGCAGCGAGACCTTCTTGGCGAGCGTGGCCCAGTCCGACCACGAGTTCGACCAGTGGTTCATGGGATCTGTCGCCGACCTCCACGGCATCGACCTGAGCGCGCCGATGCCGCCGCTGGCCAGCCGCAAGCTCTGACGGGCGACCGCCTCGCGAGCCTCCGGACCCGGGCGTTCCTCGCGTCATCGCGGCCGGATGCCGTTCCCTCGATCGGGGGTCTGGTTTGACTTGCCTACATAGCGGAAGTAGCATCGCCGGGCCTGAACCTGGAGTCGCGCGCGCTACGAGATCGCTCGCCGACACCCAGCAGACGGTCGCGGTGTGAGCGCGCCGCAGACTCCTCCGCGCGTCCGGTCAAGCTAGCGGGAGGATGGTCTCATGCCAAAACGTCTGAGGGTGCGCCGACCGCGTTCGTGGCTGCTGGCGCTCTGCGTCGCTGTCGGACTCGGGTCTCTCGGGGCGACCAACGCGAGTGCGATCACGCCGGCTGAGTGCGACGCGCAGGTAAATGACACACCGGCGAAGCTCTTGCCATGCATCCAGACGGACGATCTGTGGCATCACATGCAGGCTTTCGAGGCGATCGCCGTAGCCAATCCCAGCCCGGCGGACGGCCACCCGTCGCGCAACTCCGGTGAACCCGGTTACAAGGCGTCAGCGGACTACGTCGCGGGGCTGATGCAGGCAGCCGGCTACAACGTCACCATCCAGACGTACACGTTCACCTACTACGCATACAAGAGCCCGCCCACGTTGAGCGAAGTCTCACCAACGGCTCACTCGTACGCACTCACCAGTGAGTGGAATCCCGGGCAGAGCACGGGGACGACCGGTGATGCTGCCCTTCAGCCGGCCGGTGGGATCATCATCCCGGCGACTCCAACCCCCAGCTCCTCGAGCGGATGTACCATGGCCGACTTCACGGGCTTCGTGCCCGGCCGCATCGCGCTGATCCAACGCGGTACGTGCTTCTTCGGCCAGAAGGTCCTGAATGCCCAGGCCGCCGGGGCATCCGGCGTGATCATCTTCAACGAGGGCAATCCCGGCCGCACGGGTGTGCTGGCAGGCAGTCTGCAGGACGCCGCGGGGAATCCGATCATCCCGACGATCCCGGTCGCGTTCACGTCGTTCGGCATCGGCTCCGCCCTCTTGAGCCAGTATGTGCCGGGGACGGCGCCGGTCATGAACCTCGCGATTGATGCGATCGTCCAGCCGAACGCCCCTGACTACAACGTCATCGCGGAGTCAAAGGGTGGCGACAAGAATCACGTCCTGGTCGTCGATGCGCACCTGGACGCGATCTACGGCGAGGGCATGCTCGACAATGCCTCCGGCTCCTCCACGATCCTGGACGTCGCTCTGAAGATGAAGAACGTGACTCCGCTGAACAAGCTGCGGTTCATCTGGTTCGGCAGCGAGGAACTGGGCCTCCTCGGGTCATCGTTCTACGTCAACAATCTGAGTCCGAACGACCTCAGTCACATCGGGTACGACCTCGACGCAGACGTCATGGCCACGCCCAACTACACGATCGGAATCCTCGATCCGGCAGGGCCGGACCTGTTCAGTCGTACCGTTTCGGCCACGTTCCCCAATCGGGTGTACAAGGCGTCGACGATCTCTCGCGATCAATCGATCGCCTACTTCGACTCCATCGGGCTCAACCACGAGCTGTTCTCGCCGGTCGGAACCGACGCGTTCAGCTTCAACACCGTCGGAATCCCGGCCGGCGGCCTGCTGACGGGGCAGGACTGCTGCAAGACACCGGAGGAGGTCACGCTCTTCGGTGGTACCACCGGCAATTTCGAGGGCAACCTCGGGAGCTTCGACGGAGGGTGCGTCGACAACCCCTTCCTGTGGTGCGACAACCTGCTCAACAACAACGACCCGGCGGTACTCACGTTCATGTCCAAGGCCTTCGCCAACAGCGTGGTCCAGATGGCCTTCGATTCGAAGATCATGTCCGCTAGCAGCAGCGTGGTGTTCAAGAAGAAGCTGCCCATAGCCGGGGACGTCGCCCGACGGTTCGTGGCCAGATAGGCACTGATGGCGTGGCGCCTGCGCAATCCGCCCGGCGCCACGCCATCGTCATCTGGCCCCCTGCATCGCCGCGCTCGTGCAGTCCGCGCCAAGCAGGATCAGGCAGCTTCGAGCTGCGGGTGCCGCCGAGCGGCTCGTGGGCCGATCACGGAGATCGAGCCGGCCCCCTGGGCGCCGAATCGTGAGCCTCGGGCCGACTCCTGCGTATGCTTGCGCGCACTCGCGCTCTCGTACGCGAGTCGCTCGGGCATTACGACGTGGTCGAATACGAGCGCCAGGTCGCGCACGGCGCGTAGCCGCCACGAGCATGCAGCGCGGAGTTCGAACGGAGTACACCTCGCGCGATTCAAGTTGAACTTGAACACCGCCGCATGGATGGACGCCTAGGTGCGCCGGTCGGGTCCGAGCACGCGTGCGAGCGCTCGGGTCATCGCGTCGACCTCGGCGGCCGACAAGTGCGCGCCGAACAGGTCATGGACGACCGCGTCGTGCGTGATGCGCGCCTCGGCGAGCAGCGCGCGGCCCGTGTCGGTCAGCCGGGCATGGAAGGCGCGGGCGTCGACGGTGTCCTGATCGCGCTGGACGAAACCGCGCTCCTCGAGTCGTCCGACGAGCCGCGTGAGTCCGCCGGAGGAGAGCATCGCGACGTTCGCGAGCTCGGTCATGCGCAGCCGGCGTTCCGGGGCGTTGTCGAGGTTGATGAGCACGTCGAACTCGCGGGCGCTGATGCGGTGCTCGAGGTCGAGTCTGCGATCGAACTCCCTAATGACGCGCGTCGAGACCTGGAGGAGGTTGTGCCAGGCGACCCTGGCGTCGGGCTGCTCGGCACGGGCCCGCGAGCGCCTGACATGCCGCGGGCGGGTCGTTTCGTGGCTGTTTGCGTCGTCTCCGGTCATCTGGTATTACTTGCCTTGCAAGATAACTAATCTAGCACAGGAGCTTCCATGGTCACGCTCGTCGTTCATCACTGGGTCCGAGACTTCGCCACCTGGAAGCCGGTCTTCGACGAGCACGAGGACGTGCGGCGCAGTCACGGTGAGGTCGAGCACCGCATCTACCAGGACATCTACAACCCCAACCGCGTCGTCATCCACAACGACTTCCCCAGCGAGGAGGCTGCGCGCTCGTTCATGACGGATCCATCGCTGCCGGAAGCGATGGAGCGTGGCGGTGTCGAGGGCGAGCCCGGGATCGGCCTCGTCGAGCGCACCGAGCAAGAGCGCTACGCCGAAGGCGACGTCGCGGTCACGCTCATCGTCCATCACCGCGTCCACGACTACACCGCCTGGAAGCCGGTCTTCGATGAGCACGAGGACGCGCGCCGCGGCCACGGCGAGCTGGAGCACCGCATCTACCAGACCCTCGGAGACCCCAACAGCGTCGTCATCCACAACGACTTCCCGTCGGAGGAGGCCGCGAAAGCACTCCTGGACGATCCATCGCTGATCGAGGCGATGGAGCGCGGCGGCGTCGACGGCAAGCCCGGCACCGGCTTCATCAATTGCACCGAGCGCAAGGTCTACGCCGCGTCGGCCGCGGCCTGAGCCATCGCACAGCACGCGATTGATGTTCGGCCGCAGCCGGGGGATACTCTCGGCTTCGTCCATCGCGGAGAGAAGGAAGGCGCGTTCATGCCTGCGATGGCGGTACCACTTGCGGCTGAGAAGCTCGACGCCTGGCAAGGCTGGGTCGCCGAGTTGAACGGGGCGCGCAAAGCGGCGTCGAAGACATGAACGCTCGCCACGGCCTGACCGAGCACCGGGCGTACCTGCAGCCGATGCCCGACGGCAACTTCCTCGTGCTGGTAATCGCAGAGGGGTCCGGCAGCGACAGCTTCCTGGCGAACACTGCCCAGTCCGACCACGAGTTCGACCGATGATTCATAGGAGCTGTCGCCGACCTCCACGGCATGGACACGAGCGGCCCGCCGCCGCCGATGGCCAACCGTAGTCTCTGAGAGCCCTCCTACCCGCTCGCTACGGCGGGGTGTGGCCGCGGCGTGGTCGCGTCGACGCCTTCAACCTCAGTCCTGTCGACTCGACCTGACCGCCGACGTTCGAACCCATACACCTCGCACGATGCAAAGTTGAACTTGAACAGCGCGCCTGGCAGCCAGGCGCAGGCCGCGTCCGAAGCCTCGCCCGAGTCCTGCTGAGCGCCCGTATGCTCGCACGCAGAGGTTCGAGCCGCCGGGCTCAGCACACCGAGGAGACTGCTCCATGTCTGACATTCGCGCTCTCGGCGCCCGCTACGCCGAGGCCTGGAGATCGCATGCGCCGGATGCCGTCGCGTCCTTCTACGAACCCGATGGACGCATCACGATCAACGGCGGAGAGCCATGGGTCGGGCGAAGCGGAGTCGCCGAGATGGCGAAGGCCTTCTACGCCGCCTTCCCCGATCTCGTCGTCCGTATGGATGACGTACGAAAGGCCGGAAACAACGCCATCTTCGTCTGGACGCTCGAAGGCACTCACAGCGAAACCGGCAACTTCGTGAAGGTCGGCGGATGGGAGGAGTGGCTTCTTTCCGGAAATCTGCTCGTGCGCGAGTCGCTTGGGCGCTACGACGCGGTCGAATACGAACGCCAAGTCGCGCACGGCGCGTAGCGGCCGAGGCCCGCAGCGCGGGGTCGCTCGACGGCTCCGGGACGCCGCCAGGTTGGTACTCGCGTTCAACTTCAGTCGCGTCGGGTCGACCAGACGCGCGACGTTCGAGCCCAATACACCTCGCGCGATTCAAGTTGAACTTGAACTGAAGCGGCTGGGCGTCGCCGTTGAAGCCGTCCCGGCCTTCAGCTCGCGCGGCGGGCCGCGCGGGCGCGCTGCACCCGTCGCCTCCCCGTGCAGTTCATGTAGGAATCGGATCATCGGAGGGCGTACGACACGTAGGGCAGCGGCCGAGGAGGGGCCTCCCCCGGGGGGAGGCCCCTCTCGGTGCGACGCCGTCTCAGCGAGCGAGCTAGAGGCTCTCCGGGCCGCCCAGCTCCACGATCGGCAGGGGCGCGTACGCGCGTCCCGGAACGCCGCCGATGCAGAGGAGCTGAACGCCCTCGGGACCAGTGGTGATCTTGCGCTTCTCGGCAGCGCCGACACGGGCGAAGACGCCGGGCGAGAGCATGTACTCCTGACCGGCCACGTGCAGCGTCGCCTGGCCCTGAAGGGCCGAGTAGACCTCCTCCTCGCCGTCAGCGGCGGGCGGGTCCACGTGGTTGTGCTCCCAGTACTCGTCGTAGTTCGGCGGGAAATGACGGATGTTCATCCCGAACGAGCTCGCGCCGAGGGAGGCGCGCACGCACGAAGCTCCCGCCCCAGATCGACTCCATGTCGTCGATCCGCTTGACCGTCACGTCAGGCATGAGATCTCCTAGCTCGCGCTCGTGAACCAGATGTCGGGAGCGCCTTGGACGCCGGCGCGCTGCATCGCGTCGTGCAGCTGCGGCGAGGACGCGAACGACTTCGCCGCCTGCTCGCTCGCGAAGTCGTGCCAGGCCGTCACATCGTTCTGATCACCGAGCGCCCGGTAGACGTCGTGACCGGTCGCGCCCATCTCCTGCCGCTGCGGATCGAGGCTGTCGTACGCCGCTCTCCACGTCTCGTAGTCCGCGACCCTGTGCCGAACGAACATCCGAACCATGGTGCCTCCTGTCTCGAGCTTGGTACACTCCACATCAGTACCTTAGTCGACTGTTGCAAGGCGGACAATTGCAGACCGACCCGAACGTGTCAAGCCCTACCCCCGACGAGCTCGCCGCCTGGCGCGTGTTCCTCGAGACGGCCTACGCGCTGATCGACATCCTCGATGCCGAGATGCAGGCTGAACGCGGAATCACGCTCGGCTGGTACGACGCGCTCGTCCACCTCGAGGAGGCGGAGGGCGGGCTGCGAATGAACGAGCTCGCAAGCCGCATCCTGCTCAGCAAGAGCGGCCTCACCCGCGTCGTCGACCGGATGGAGGACGCGGGCTTCGTGCGGCGCGAGCGCCCGGCCGACAACCGGCGCGTCGTGCTCGTCCACATCACGCCAAAAGGCCGCGAGACGCTGCAGGCCGCACGAATCGTCCACCGCCGCGGGATCCAGGAGCATTTCGTCCAGCACCTCGACCCGCGCCGGCTCGCGACGCTCCCGCAGGCCCTCGAGCGCGTACGCGACCACGTGCGGCCGCTCCGGCCCGGCCGCGTCAGCGGCCGCGCCGTCAAAGGGGACTGACCGATCGCACCGGCTGGATCGCGGAGGCCGCGTACGCGGCGTATGCTCTCGCACGCAGGGCTCGAACCTCCGAGCCCACGACGCCGAGGAGACAGCATGCCGACCGTGATCGGACATCACGACGTGAAGGACACCGAGCACTGGCTGGCCTCGCCGAAGCGCGAAGAGTTCTTCGGGCCGCTCGGAGTCACGAACATCCGGACGTTCGTCGACCCGCAGAACCCGGCCCGCGTGGCAGTGCTCATGGACGTGCCCGACATGGACGCCGTCATGGCCGCGATGCAGACCGAGGCGGCGGCCGAGACGATGGAACATGACGGTGTGCTCGCCGACACCCTGGTGATCCTCGTCGAAGCGTAGAGCGCGACGGGTTCAACTCGAATCCCGCCGCGTCGACCGCGCGCGGGACGTTCGAACCGGAATACCCCCAACGGGATTCGAACCCGTGTTACCGGCGTGAAAGGCCGACGTCCTAGGCCACTAGACGATGGGGGCGCCATCCGAGCGTACCAACCACCCGGGCGCCGTCCGGACGCCTCGTTACCTTGGTCCGACATGGGAGGTCACACCACCCCGGGGGCCGGCGCACTCGGGGGTTGTCCGCACTGCGCCAGCCGGCTCGTGTACCCCCTGCATTGCAAGCGCGCGGGCGAGGACACCTGGAAGCTCCGGCTGCGCTGCCCGGATTGCGAGCGGACGTGGAGCCGCTGCGCTCCCACCCTCGAGGTGCGTCGCTTCGACCGGCGCCTGGCCGACGACCGGCGCTCGCTCGTCGAGCACCTCCGAGAGATCGAGCGGATCGAGCGCGAGGTCGAGATCGAGCGCTTCTCCTCGGCGCTCGCCGCCGACGCGATTCTGCCCGAAGACTTCGCGCGCTGAAGCCCCCGCAGAGGGTCAGATACGTCTGACGCTCGCGTGCTAGCCTTTGGCCGCCGACCCGCCACGGTCGGTGAACGAACCTCGCAAGTGAGAGCTTTTTCAGCCCCGCTGCCAGGCTTCGTTTTCGGCGTTCAACCTGGGAGGTAGCGGGGTGGCGACCGGGACCGTGAAGTGGTTCAACGACGCGAAGGGCTACGGCTTCATCGCGCCCGACGAAGGCGGCAAGGACCTGTTCGTGCATCACACGAACATCGTGTCCTCCGGCTTCCGGACATTGACGGATGGCTCGCGCGTGGAGTACGAAGCGCGAGAAGGGACAAAGGGTCCCGAAGCCGTCAACGTCGCGCCGATCGGCTAGCGGCGACTGGGAGGGGCCGGCGGCGCACGGCTTGCGCCGCCGGCCCCTTCGTCGTTTCCGCGCCGGGCTGGCTCAGGGGAGCCGGACGTCGATGCCGGCCGCGGCAGCGCGTCCCGCCACCTCGTCGCGGCGCGCGTAGGACGGCTGGCAGCCCTCGCGCTCGACCGAGATCGCGGCCGTCACGAGCGCGAGCTGGACGGCCTGCTCGAGCGGCGCCCCGGACGCGATGCCGGCGCACACGGCACCGGCGAACGCGTCGCCCGCGCCCGTCGTGTCGACGGCGTGCGCGGGCATCGCAGGCAGTTCGGTGCCCCTCGGCAGCAGGACGGCGCCCGCTGCGCCGCGCGTCAGTACCACGCGCGCTGGCAGGTGCCCGGCAAAGGTGTGCAGCTCGGTCTCGTTGACGATCGCGATGTCGAACTTGCCGACGACGTCCGGGTCGATCGCATTGGCCGGCGACGGGTTGACGATCGCCGTCGCGCCATCTGCGCGAGCAGCCGCGATCGTCCCCTCGTGCGCCGCGAGCGGAACCTCGCCGGGACAGAACCAGACGGCGGCCCCGCACGCATCCGGTGCGCCGACCAGGCCGTTCGCGCCCGGCAGCGCGAGGATCTGATTCTCCCCCTGGGCGTCGACTGCGATCAGCGCCACCCCGCTGTGCATTCCGGCGATCACGGCGAGCGAGGTCACGTCCACGCCCTCGTCCCTCAGCGCGCCGCCGATGAACTCGCCGAACTGGTCGTCGCCGCGGGCGCCGAAGAAGCGCACCCGCGCTCCCAGGCGGGCGGCTGCAACGGCGACGTTGGCGCCCTTTCCGCCGGGCGCGAGCAGGAAGCGGTCGCCGAGCACCGACTCCCCCGGACGCGGCAGGCGGGGGGCGTAGCCGAGCATGTCGGCGCTGATCGACCCGCAGACTGCGACGAGGCCGCTCACGTGCTGGTGATTCCGATCTGCCGCGGCATCGCGCAAGCGTACCGACCGGCGCACGTGCGGCGGTATCGTGCAGCCGTGGCAGCCGAGGCGCGCAACCCGATTCAGCGTCGCTGGGAGGCGTTCCCGGGCCCGCTGCAGTTCCTGCTCGCGTTCCTCGTCTGGTTCGTGATCTTCTGGGTCGGCCACGTCACGCTGCTCAACCAGCCCATGCTCCGCGGCTTCCTGTACGGGGTCTTCTGGGGCGGCACGTTCTCGCTGCTCACGCTGCTCGCCACGCGCAGCGAGCAGACCAGGCGCCAGCTGCGCGAGCACCCCGAGGAGAGCGACGCTCACTGACGATCGCAGCGAGCTGTTTCCGGTGCTCGACGCCGGCGGCCGGGAGATCGGCAGCGCGTCACGGGCGGCCTGCCACTCCGACGCGTCGCTGATCCACCCCTCCGTGCACGTCGTGGTGATGACCGGCAGCGGCTGCCTCTGGCAGCTGCGCGGCTACGGCAAGGACAGCGCGCCCGGCCAGTGGGACCACGCGTGCAGCGGGCACGTGAGCCTGGGCGAGGACGCGCGCAGCGCCGCCGTGCGCGAGCTCGCCGAGGAGCTCGGCATCGCGGTCGACGACCGCGCGCTCGACCAGGTCGACCGCGTGCTCTGCGAGCTCGGCAACGAGACCGAGCTCACGACCGTGTTCCGGCTCGAGCACGACGGGCCGTTCACGCTGCAGCTGCCCGAGCTGGCAGGGCTGGCCGTGCTGCCGCGCGGGCAGCGGCCCGATCCGCTCTCGCCCTCCGCGCTCCTGCTCAGTGCCCGGCTCGACGCCGAGCATCCCGGCTGGGATGGCTAGACCAGCAGGGTGCGATTCAGCGGCCGGGTCGGGTCGAGCGGCCGGTCACGCATGAGTTCGAGGCATTCCGGGTAGTTACGTTCGTTGCAAGCTACGAAGCCGGAATCGAGCGCGTGACCGTCCGCCAGTACTGTGTGTGCGTGTCTGCCCGCCCGCAGCTCGGCGCCGACGAGGGCAGCCCTCACCTGCGCCGCGATCCGCCGCGGCGTCCACAATTGCTCCTCACGGAGTGAGTATCCCCAGCCCAGCGGGGGCCAGCCGTCGCGCACGCGGCGACGAAGGAGAATCGATGCCGCACGCACGAACGACAGAGGGCGAGCTCGACCACCCGCCGACCGCGCACCGGATCGTCACGCTGATCGCGGTCGTGCTCCCTCCGCTGGGGATCCTGGCGGTGATCGGCACCCTCTGGGGCGTCGCCGTCAAGCCGATCGACCTCGTGCTGTTCGCGCTCTTCTACCTCGTGCCGGGCCTCGGCATCACGGTTGGCTTCCACCGCTACTTCACGCACCGCAGCTTCGAGACCAGCCGCCCGGTCAAGACGCTTCTGGCCGTGCTCGGCTCGATGACGTCGCAGGGACCCGTCTGCCAGTGGGTCTCCGACCACCGGAAGCACCACGCCCACTCCGACGTCGAGGGCGACCCGCACTCCCCGCACGTCGGCAGCGGCGCCGGCCTGATGGGCGCCGTGCGCGGCTTCTGGCATTCGCACGTCGGCTGGCTGTTCAGCACCAAGGGCCTCGTCGTGCGCACCAAGTACGGGCGCGACCTGCTCGAGGACGCGATCGTGCGCAACGTCGACCGACTCTACTTCCTCTGGGTGACGCTCGGATTCGTGCTGCCGTTCGCCGTCGGCTACCTCTTCGACGGCCTGCGCGGCGGGCTCGAGGCGACCATCTGGGGCGGCCTGGTGCGCATCGCCGTGTTCCAGCACATCACCTGGAGCGTCAACTCGATCTGCCACATGTTCGGACGGCGCGATTTCGACGTGCGCGACGAGAGCCGCAACAACTGGTTGCTCGCACTGCCCTCGCTGGGCGAGGCGTGGCACAACAACCATCACGCCTTCCCGTCCTCGGCCGTGCACGGCCTGGGTCGCCACCAGTTCGACCTCTCGGCGCTCGTGATCCGCGGCCTCGAGAAGGCCCGCCTCGTCTGGGACGTCAAGGTCCCGGACGTGACGAGCCAGGCGCGGCGGCGCACGGCTGCCGACGCCGCGTAAGGCGTCGCGCCGCTGACGCCGCACACATTCGGTATCGCGCGCGGCGATGGACAGCTCGCACGGCCTCGAGGCGCCCGACAGTGGTTCCAGTCGGGCCCTCAGATGCGCCCGGCACGAATCGAACGTGCGACCTCAGCCTCCGCAGGGCTGCGCTCTATCCCCTGAGCTACGGGCGCCCTTCGGCCACTCTACCAGCGTCCCGAGCCGCCACGCGCCCGCCCCGGGCGTCCAGGGCGACGAGCTGCGCGCCGTCGGCGACCGCCCGGCGCACGTAGCCGAGCGCTGCGGCACCGCCCTCCGGCAGGCCGGCGCTGCTGGTCAGGCGGCCGACCTCGCGCTCGCCCTCATGCAGGGTTGCCGGCAGCACGGGGGACTCGGCCAGCTCCAGCCGGCGCAGCTCGCGGTTGGCATGGCCGCGGTGCGCGAGCCGCACGATCGGCTCCTGCCCGATGTAGCAGCCCTTCGTGAACGAGATCGCGCGCTCAACGACGCCCGCCTCGGCGGGGAGGTTGGAGCTGTCGAAGTCGATGCCGAAGCGAGGCAGGCCGCGCTCGATGCGGAGGGTCTCGCGCGTCCCGGCGCCGATGGGGACCGCGCCGTCCGCGACCGCCGCGTCCCAGGCCGCGCGCGCCCCGTCCGGAGCGGCCAGCAGGAGCGCTCCCAGAGGGCCCTGGTGCCAACCCGGCTCCGGTGCGGCCAGCGGCCGCTCGAGCAGCGTCAGCTCGCCCGTCGCGACGGCGATGTCGGCGCGCGAGGCCAGGCGATAGCGCCGCAGCATGCCGGCGAGATCGTCCAGGGCGACGGTCTCGCAGGCGCACACGAACAGCTCCTCCGCCTCCCGCACGATCCAGGCATCGGCGATCGGGCGCCCCTTCGGAGTCAGGGCGAGGCCGTACTGGCCCTCCCCCACCGCCAGCGCGTCGATGTCGCTGGTGACGACGTTCTGGAGCAGGCGCGCTGCGTCACGGCCCGAGACCCGCACGAACGCGAGCTCGGCGCGCTCGCAGATCGCGGAGCCCGCGCGGGCGGCTTCGAGATGCTCGCGGACGGGTGCGGATGCGCTCACGACCGCAGCGTAACGCCACGCGGGTTCCGGCTACCGTGCGGCATGGGACTCTTCCGCACCGTGGCCGAGCGCAAGGCCAACTCGCTCGGCGTCGACCCCGCGCGCCTGCCGCCTGGCCAGTACGCGACGGCGAAATGGCCAGTGCTCCAGGCGGGCGCGATTCCGCGCCGCGCCGAGCTCGCAACCTGGTCGTTCCGGACGTCCGGCGCCGTCGAGAATCCGCTCGATCTCTCCTGGGACGCCTTCCGCGCGCTGCCCGCGGTCGATGTCCGGTGCGACATCCACTGCGTCACCCGCTGGTCGCGCTTCGACACGACCTTCCGCGGCGTCTCATTCCGCGAGATCGTGCGCCTCACGCGCCCGCAAGAGGATGTGGGCTACGTGATCAGCCACGGCGAGCAGGGCTATACCGCCAACCTCCCGCTGGGCGTGATGGACGACGACGACGTGCTGCTGGCCTACGAGGCCGACGGCGACGCGCTCGCGCTCGAGCATGGTTATCCGCTGCGCCTGGTGGTGCCCAAGCGCTACTTCTGGAAGTCCACCAAGTGGCTGCGCGGCCTCGAGTTCTCCCTCGAAGATCGGCCGGGATTCTGGGAGCGGTACGGCTATCACAACGATGCCGACCCGTTCCTCGAGGAACGCACCGTCTTCTAGTACGTCTTAGAGCGAGGTCGTTTCAGACGCTCGGCAGGACGCCGAGAAGCAGGCGCTCGGTCGCGTCGAGGTGCTCGCGCATGGCCAGGCGGGCGCCCTCGCCGTCACCCTCGGCGATCGCGGCGAGCACCCGCCGGTGGTGCGTGGTCGAGCCGACCATCGCCTCCTCCTGGCGCGGCACCGAATCGAGCAGGTTCGCAACCTCGGCCCGCACCTCCGTGACGCCGGCGACGAGCCGGGGCGAGCGGGCGACGTGAGCGATCAGCACGTGAAAGCGACCGTCGGCCGCGCGGAAGAGGTCGTAGGTCTCGGGCGTGGCGTTGGCCTCGCAGCGCTCGATCACGGCCGCGAGCTCGGCCACCTGGGCCTCGCTCGCGCGCTCCGCGGCCAGCTCGGCGGCCCCGAGCTCGAGGCAGCGGCGGTACGCGAGCAGGTCGCGCACGCCGTCGCCGTCCAGCGCGAGCATGCCGGGAGCCGGGCCCGTCGGCAGCTGCTGCGCGACGAACACGCCACCGCGGCGGCCACGGCGCGCCTCGAGGTAGCCGGCGTCGTACAGCAGGCGCAGGGC
>JALYLC010000430.1 GCA_030774435.1 Actinomycetota bacterium | reverse complement strand
GACCTGCGGGGCGCGCTGGAGCGCAGCGTCGCGAGCGTGGCGGCCGGCCAGGCGGCGCTGTGCGAGGTCGCGACGCACGAGGAGAACGCGATGGCCGGCCACACCTAGGACAGGAGAATGCGCACGTGGATGGCCCAGACCTGATTCCCGCTGCAGTGCGCGCGCGCGACCTCGTCGGCTACGGACGCACGCCGCCGGCGTTCTCGTGGCCCGAGGATGCGCGCGTCGTGATCAACCTCGTGCTCGTCTACGAGTCGGGCTCGGAGTACTCCGTGGCCTGGGGCGACGATCGCAACGACGGCTGGGGCGAGTACGCCGACCCCGGTGTGCAGCCGCCGCAGCGCGACCCCGGCACCGAGGCGCATTACGAGTACGGAAGCCGCGCGGGGGTGTGGCGCCTGGCGCGCATCTTCGACGAGGCAAAGGTGCCGGTCACGGTCTCCGGCGCCGCCGTCGCGCTCGAGCTGAACTCCGGCGTGGCCGAGTGGATGCGCGAGCGCGACCACGATCTGATGGGTCACGGCTGGCGCTGGACGGAGGCCTGGACGTTCAATCGCGAGGAGGAGCGCGCGTCGATCGTGCGCGCGATCAAGACGTTCGAGCGCGTCCTGGGCAGCCGGCCGATCGGCTGGAACTCGCGCGGCTGGCCGAGCGAGAACACGCGCGGGATCCTGCAGGAGCTCGGCGGCTTCCTCTACCACTCGGAGGGCTGCGCCGACGACGTGCCCTACTACGAGACCGCGCCGGGTGCCGAGCCGATGCTCGTGATCCCGTACTCCAAGACCTACAACGACTCGCGCTTCCTCATGAACCCTGGCTTCGCGAGCCCGCGCGACTTCCTGGAGACCCTGCAGATGGGCCTGGGCGAGCTCTTGCGCGAGAGCGACGAGCGGCGCACCATGATGACCGTCGCCGTTCATGAGCGCTGGAGCGGCCAGGCCGCGCGCGCCGCAGCCCTGCGCGAGTTCATCGAGGGGGCGCAGGGGATGGGCGGCGTACGCTTCATGCGTCGCTGCGACATCGCCCGCTGGTGGCTCGACAAGTATCCGCACCGTTGAGGGTCGGGTTCATCGGCGCAGGAGCCGTCGCCGAGCATCACCTCGGCGTACTCGGCACGGTGCCCGCAGTCGAGATCTCCGCAGTGTGCGATCTGGACGAGCGCCTGGCCGCCGAGGTCGCCCGGCGCACCGGAGCGCAATCGTTCGCCGACTGGAAGGCGATGATCGACGCGGTGCGCCTCGACGCGCTGTTCGTGTGCACGCCGCCCGCGCATCACGCGGCGCCGGCCATCGCCGCGTTCGATCGCGGCCTGCCGGTCTACCTCGAGAAGCCACTCGCGCGCACGCTCGCCGACGGCGAGGCCATCGCCGCGGCCTGGCAGCAGAGCGGCGTCGTGTGCGCCGTCGGCTACCAGTGGCGATCGCTCGACGTGCTGCGCGAGCTGCGCGCGCTGTTGCGAGGGCTCCAGCCGGGCCTGCTGGTCAGCCGCAGCTTCGGGCCGACGGAGGGAGCGCGGCGCGACCTCGAGCGCGCTGCCGGGTGGCTCGCCGACCCGGCAGCCAGTGGCGGCCTCCTGTTCGAGATGGCGAGCCACGACGTCGATCTCCAGATCGCCCTCGCCGGGCCCGTCGAATCGGTTCAGGCGACCGCCGAGAGTGGCCTGCTCGCACTCGCCGGCCGGCCCGGGAGCGCCCTCGATGACGCCATCGCGGTGCTCCTGCGCTTCGTCAACGGAGGCATCGGAACGGCGCATGTCGCCTGGAGCAGCGCACAGCGCCCGCCGCTCTACGCGCTCGACGTCCAGGCAGCGGACACCGCGCTCCAGCTGACCCTCGACCCGGCCTTCGAGCTGCGCGGCCATGCCGCCGGCGAAGCAGTCGCCGTCACGGGCGACGTCCCTCCCCGCGTCTCGTCGGTCACGCGTTTCCTGGACGCGGTCCGCAGCGGCGACCCGGGCGCAGTGCCCTGCAGCCCGGCGGATGCGCTGAGCACGCTGGCCGCCCTGGTCGCGTGCGAGCAGGCCATTGCGAGCGGCGAGCGCGTCGCCGTCTGAGCTACGCCCTCAGAGCTTGCCGGGAATCAGCGGCAGGCCACCCGCGGCGTCGGTCTCGACGCGCCAGAACTTGCCGGTGGTCTGGCCGTAGCCGAGGTCGGCCACCTTGGTGGAGGTGACGTAGAGCGTGGGGCCGTCGAAGATGCAGTTCGTGGCGCACTCGTCGAGGAAAATCTCCTCGAGCACCTCGCCCTCGGGCGAGAGCACCGTCAGGCCGCCCGAGATCGTCGTGCACACGAATGCCCGGCCGTCGGCCGCAAAGGCCATGCCGTCGGGCACGTGGTTGTCGCTGAGCTGGGCGAACGTCGTCGCCTCGCCGTGCTCGAGGCGGCAGACGCGGTGGCCCATCGACTCCGTCCAGTAGAGCCGGTTCTGCGCGTCGAACGCGATGCCGTTCGGATACACCTTCGGCCGCTCGATCACAAGCTCGCCGCCGCCGGAGGAGTCCATGACGTAGAGGCGGCCGGGCTGGCGCTCCGGATAGCGGTCGTCGCCCTCGGTGCCGGAGTCGGTGAACCAGAGCCTGCCGTCGGGACCGAAGGCGAGGTCGTTCGGGCCTGCGAGCGCGTACCCGGCGATGCTCGTCGCGAGCAGCTCGACGCTGCCGTCGGCGTTCACGCGCTGAATGCCCGGCACGGCGGAGAAGTCACCGCTGCCCGGGACATTCCCGCCCTGCGTGACGTAGATCGCGCCGTCGCTGCCGAGGATGGCTCCCCACGGCGACCCGCCGGTGTCGGCGAACGTGCCGAATTTGCCGTCGGCATACCGCAACAGTTCGCCCGTGTTGCCGTCACAAAAGACGATGGCCCCGTCGGGCATGACGACCGGGCCCTCGGGAAAACCCAGATCCGACCTCAGCAGCGTTCCCTGCACGTGGCATCCTCTCGCTCGGCGAAAACGGCGGCCGTCCGCGTGCCCTCGGGCCGGGCTGGCACTCCGCTGTGTGCGTGTGAGATAGTACCCCGCTCAACCAGCACGAGAGCCCTCAGGGAGAGTCGGATGAGCGACCAGCATCACGGCCCGCGCGTCTCGCGCGGCACCCTGCTCAAAGGCAGCGCCGCCGCCGCCCTCGGCGCCATGGCAGCGCCCGATCTGGCCCTCGGCGCACGCAGCGCCACCCCCAAGCGCGGGGGGACGCTCCGTGTGGCCTTCGTGGGCGGCGGCACGGCCGAGACGCTCAATCCGTTCCTCGGCGTGACGCCGATCGACGAGTCGCGCATCCAGAACCTCTACGACCCGCTCGTGCTCGTCAACGCCGACCTCACGCGCAGCCCGGGGCTCGCGCTCGAGTGGACGCACAACAAGGACGCCACGGTCTGGGAGGTCAAGCTGCGCCCCGGCGTCACGTTCCACAACGGCAAGACGTTCGGCGCCGAGGACGTGATCTGGTCGATCCAGCAGATGGCCGGCAAGACGAGCGCTGCGCTGCCGTACGTCTCGGGCATCAAGCTGGGCGAGCTCAAGGCGGTCAACAAGCTGACGGTGCGCATCCCGCTCAAGGCGGCCGACGCCGATCTCGCGGGCAACTTCACCTACTACAACACCTGGATCGTGCCGAAGGGCCAGACGGCCAAGGACTACAGCAAGAAGCCGATCGGCTCGGGCCCGTTCATGGCGCAGTCGTTCACGCCCGGCAGGCAGAGCGTGTACGCCAAGAACCCGAACTACTGGGTCAGCGGCAAGCCCTACGTGGACTCGCTCAAGATTCAGAACATCGACGACAACACCGCGCGCCTCAACGCGCTGCTGTCGGGCCAGATCGACGTCATGGGACAGCTGCCGACGCAGCAGGCCAAGGCGCACGCCTCGACCGGCGACATCACCGTCCTGCGTGCCCCCTCGCCGCAGGCGATGATGTTCTACATGGACACGACCAAGGCTCCGTTCACGGACCCGCGTGTCATCCTCGCGATCAAGCTGATCGCCGATCGCAAGGCGCTCGTGGAGAGCGCGATCAGCGGCTATGGCACGGTCGGCAACGACATCTTCGGCGCGGGCCTGCCGTTCTACGACAAGTCGCTGCCGCAGCGCGTACAGGACATCGACAAGGCCAAATCGCTGCTCAAGGCCGCCGGGCAGTCCGGCCTCAAGGTACAGCTGAACACCTCGCCGATCTTCCCCGGTTTCGTGGAGGCCGCGACGCTGCTCGCGCAGCAGGCCAAGCAGGCCGGCGTGACCATGACCCTCAAGCAGGTGCCGCCGAACTCGTACTACAACCCATCGCTCCTGTACCTCAAGATGCCATTCGCCGAGACGCAGTGGCCGATCTCGTCGCTCAAGTTCTTCTTCCTGGGCGCGCTCGCGACGGGCGCCCCTTACAACGAGACGCACTGGAAGTCGAAGACCTGGAACGACCTGCTCAGCAAGGCGATCGCCCAGCCCAACAAGGCCAAGGCGCAGGCGCTCTGGAACCAGGTGCAGAAGATCCAATACGACAGGGGCGGCTACCTCAACTGGACGAACGCCGACTGGGTCGATGGGCTCTCGAAGAAGGTCCAGGGCCTCAAGCCGAGCGCCGCCGGCGCGGTCGGCAACTATCGCTTCCTCGACGCCTGGCTCGCCTGACCCCATGAGCTCGACTGTCGCGGCACCTGTTGTGAGGCGCCGCGAGGCCTCGCCGTTGCTCCGCTTCGTAGGGCGGCGGCTGCTCGGCGCCGCCGTGGCCCTGTTCGTCGCCTCGCTCGTGATCTTCGCCGGCACGCAGCTGCTGCCGGGGGACGCCGCGAGCGTCGTGCTGGGCCGCAACGGCAACCCGGCCACCGTCACGCTGCTCAACAAGCAGCTCAAGCTCGACCGCCCCGCCTACGAGCAGTACGCCGACTGGATCAAGGGCCTCGCGCACGGCGACCTCGGCAACTCGGCCGTGGGCATGGCGCAGGGCGCGACGAGCGCGCCGATCTGGCCGCTGATCTCGGACGCCGTCAAGAACTCCGTGATCCTGGCGGTGATCACGGCGCTGCTCATGATCCCGCTCTCGCTGGGCCTCGGCGTGCTCGCGGCCGTGCTGCGAGGGCGGTGGCTCGACCACGTCATCTCGGTCGCCTCGCTGGCGGCGATCGCGCTGCCCGAGTTCGTCATCGGCTCGCTGCTCGTGGGCGTGTTCTTCGTGGGCCTGGACTGGCTTCCGCCCGTCGCGATCGTGGCGCCGGGCGCGGATCCGCTCAGCCACCCGGCCAAGCTCGTGCTGCCGATCGCCACCCTGCTGCTCGCGTCGCTCGCGGCGGGCGTGCGCATGGTGCGCGCGGGCATGGTCGAGGTGCTGCAGACCGAGTACGTCCAGACGGCGCGTCTCAACGGCGTCTCCGAGCGACGCGTGCTGTGGCGCTACGCCCTGCGCAACGCGCTGCCGACGAGCGTCCAGATCCTGGCGCAGAACCTGCAGTGGCTGATCGGCGGGATCATCATCACCGAGAACGTCTTCGCCTACCCGGGCATCGGATCGACGCTCGTCACCGCGGTCGGGAACCGCGACCTCACGCTCGTGATGTCGGTCTCGATGCTGATCGCCGTCGTCTACGTGCTGCTCAACCTGCTGGCCGACCTGCTCGTGATGCTGCTCGTGCCGAAGCTGCGGGAGCCGGCATGACCGGACGCCTGCGCTTCCTCCGCTCGTTCTCCGGGGCGTTCGGCGCCGGCATCGTCGTGTGCGTCCTGCTGGTCGCCATGTTCGGCCGCTACGTCGCGCCGCACGACCCCTCGGCGCCGATCGGCGTCCCGCTCAGCGACGCCTCGAGCAACGCGCTGCTCGGCACGGACTTCCTCGGGCGCGACGTCCTCAGCCGGCTGCTCTACGGCGGCCGCTCGGTGATCCTGGTCGCGCTCGCCGCGACGCTGCTCGCCTACGCCGCCGGCCTGGCGATCGGGCTGATCGCCGGCTACAGCCGCTCGCTCGCCGATCCGCTGCTGATGCGCTCGGTCGACGTCCTGCTGGCCTTCCCGCCGCTGCTGCTCCTGCTCATCCTGATCACTGGCGCCGGCACGGGCGTGGGCGTGCTGATCGTAGGCGTCGCAATCATCCAGGCGCCGGCCATCAGCCGCATCGTGAGGACGGCGACGCAGGTCGAGGCCGTTCGCGCCTACGTGGAGGCCGCCATGGCGCGCGGCGAGCGCCCGCTCGCGGTCGTCAGCCGGGAGGTGCTGCCCAACATCCTCGCGCCGGTGCTCGTCGACTCGGGCCTGCGCTTCACGTTCTCGATCCTGATCATCGCCTCGGTCAACTTCCTCGGGCTCGGGCTGCAGCCGCCGAGCCCCGACTGGGCGCTCATGATCAGCGAGAACCGCGAGTTCATCTCGGTCAACGTGCTCGCGGTGCTGGCTCCGGCGGCGATGATCGCCCTGCTCACGATCGGCATCAACCTGGCCGGCGACGGCATCGCGCGCTCGCTCGGCCGCTCCTACGTCCCGAGGACGGCACGGAGCGTGACCGAGTGAGCGCCGTCGCGGCGCCCGCCACCGTCGTCCGCGTCGACGGCCTCACGCTCGCGCTGCGCACGGGCGAGCCGGTCGTCGAGGACGTCAGCTTCTCGCTGGGCGCCGGCGAGATCCTCGGCCTCGTCGGCGAGTCGGGCAGCGGCAAGACCACGACCGCGCTCGCGCTGCTCGGATACACGCGTCCCGGAGTGGTCTGGCGCAGCGGGACGGTCGAGGTCGGCGGCGAGCACGTGCGGGGCCGCGACGAGCGCTCGCTGCGTGACCTGCGAGGCCGCGTCGTGTCGTACGTGCCGCAGGATCCGGG
>JALYLC010000429.1 GCA_030774435.1 Actinomycetota bacterium | reverse complement strand
CCGCGGCGAGCGCGCGATGGCCGACGGCGTGGCCGAGATCGGGCGCGTGATCGCGGATGAGGGCATCGAGTGCGGCTGGCTCCACAGCGGCTCGCTGCTGGTCGCGACGAGCGCGCCTCAGGTCGCGCGCCTGCACGAGGCCGTCGAGCGCCGCCGCGCGTTCGGCATTGGCGAGGAGGACCTGCGGCTGCTCGAGCCCGCGGAGCTCGCCCAGCGCGTCCGGGTGCGGGGCGCGCGCGCCGCGTCGTTCACGCCGCACTGCGGCCGCGTCGATCCCGCGCGGCTCGCCCGAGGGCTCGCCCTGGCCTGCGAGCGGCGCGGCGTCGTGATTTACGAGGGGACGGCGGCCGAGACGATCGAGCCGGGTCGCGTGCGCTGCACGAGCGGCAGTCTGCGTGCCGGCTCGGTGTTGCGGGCGACGGAGGCCTTCACCGTGGAACAGCGCGGGGAGCGCCGGCGCTTCATGCCGCTGTATTCGCTGATGATCGCGACCGAGCCGCTCCCGGCCGATGTGTGGGAGGAGATCGGCTGGGATGGCCGCGAGACGGTCTCCGACCTGCGCCACCTGTTCTTCTACGCGCAGCGCAGCCCCGACGACCGCATCGCGATCGGCGGCCGCGGTGCGCCCTACCGCCTCGGCTCCCCGATCGACGAGGCCTACGAGCGCAACGACAGCGTCCGCGAGCGCCTCCGGCACACGATCGAGGAGCGCTTCCCGGCGGCCGCGTCGGCGACCATCACGCACCACTGGGGCGGGCCGCTCGGCGTGCCCCGCGACTGGTGCTGCTCTGTGCACTATGACCCCGCAACCGGCTTCGGCTGGGCGGGCGGCTACACGGGGCACGGTGTGGTCACGAGCAACGTGCTCGGCCGCACGCTGGCCGACCTCGTTCTGCGGCGCGAGACGGATCTCGTCTCGCTGCCCTGGGTCGGTCACGCAAGCCCGCGCTGGGAGCCCGAGCCTCTGCGCTTCCTGGCCTCGCGGGCGATCGTGGGGGTGCTCGGCAGCGCGGATCGCGCGGAGGACCGGCGCGACCGGCCGGCCTGGCGCACGCGGCTCGTGCGGCCGTTCATGCAAGTGCGCTCATAACGGACTGAAATCGGCGCACACCTGTCCTGAGGAATCGCGTCTGGTCTGCCGATCGAGCCACTAGCCTGCGGGACTAATGAAAAAGCGCGAGGGAGACCCGTGGATGTCGCCGCCCGTCTACGGACGGTCGTTGCGCGGTCTTGGAGTCAACATGCTGGTGCGGGACACCGCGCGCGCGGTCGCATTCGCGCGAGACGTGCTCGGCCTCACGGTCGTATACGCCGATCCTGACCTGGCAGTCCTGCGGCACGGCGATCACGAGTGGATGGCGCACGCCGACCACACCTATGACGCGCATGCGCTGCTGCCGCGGACGAAGGTGGCTGCTCTGCGCGGCGGTGGCATCGAGTTGCGCGTCCACGATGTGGATCCCGATGCTGCCTGCGCGGCTGCGCTGCAACGGGGCTACGAGGTGCTCGAGCCGCCGAGCGACAAGCCCCACGGCCTGCGCGAGGCCTACATCCTCGACGCCGACGGCTACGTCTGGGTCCCGGACATCGCCTCGCTCAGCAAATGGGCCGTCTAGCCACCGGCCGGTAGGCACGCGCGCCTCTGCGGCGACCATCTAGCCTGCCCTTGCCATGGGCAGTGATCCTCAGCGCGTCGCCTACCCGGGCTCCGAGGGGTCGTACACGGAGGAGGCGGCGAGCCGCCTCTACCCGTCTGCGCGCCAGTCCCCGTACGCGACATTCGACCTCGTGGCCGCGGCGCTCGTCGCCGACGAGGTCGACCGCGGAGTGTTACCCATCGAGAACTCGCTCGCCGGGCTCGTGCCGGACACGCTCGCGATCCTCGAGGAAGGGGCGGTCTCGGTCGTGGCCGAGGTCGCCCTGCACATTCCGCACTGCCTCGTCGGCATCCAGGGCGCGACGGCCGACAGCGTGCGCGTCGTACATTCGCACCCGATGGCGCTCGCGCAGTGCCGGAAGGCGCTGAACGGGCGCTACGAGCTCGTTGCCGCGTCGACGACGTCCGAGGCCGCCCGCACGGTCGCCGCGCTCGACGACATCTTGGTAGCCGCGATCGCCAGCCCGCTCGCGGCCAGGAGCCATGGCCTGGCGATCCTGGCCGACGAGATCTCCGACCATCCCGAGAATCTCACCCGCTTCGTCTCGCTGGCGCGCTTCACGCGGCTCGACCACGACGCCCACACCGAGTGGCACACCGCGCTGCGCCTCATCACCAGGCACGAGCCGGGCGCGCTTCACAACGCCATCGAGCCACTCCGCTACCACGACGTGCAGATGACGTCGCTGCACTCGCGCCCGATCATGGGCGAGCCCTGGCGCTACCAGTTCTACGTCGACGTCGTGGGGCACCGCTCGGCGCCGCGGGTGCTGCGCGCACTCAAGGACGTGTCGGAGCGCAGCGCAGAACTGCACGTGCTCGGCTCGTATCCGGTGAGCCGCGGAGTGCAATGAGCGCGATCGCCGCGGCGGCGCCGGCCAGGCTCGATCGCCGCGGCCTCGGGGTGCTCTCGTTCGGTCACCTGAGCGTCGATCTCGCGCAAGGCACGGTGCCCGCCCTGCTGCCCTTCCTGGTGCGCGACCGCGGCTACAGCTACGCCGCCGCCGGGGCGCTGCTGCTGTTCTCGGGGATCGGATCGTCGTTCCTCCAGCCGTTGCTCGGGGCGTTCGCCGATCGCATCCGCGCCGGCTGGATGATGCCGGTCGGTACGTTGCTCGCGGCGACAGGCGTCGGGCTAGCCGGCCAGTTCGACTCGTATCTCGCCACGGGCGGCGTGCTCGTGATCTCGTCGATCGGCGTGGCGATGTACCACCCCGAGGCGGTGCGCTTCGCGAGCTACGTCTCGGTCGCCGGCGGTCGGCAGGGCACGGGCATGAGCATGTTCGCGGTCGGCGGCCTGAGCGGCTGGGCGCTGGGCCCGATCCTGACGACGCCCGTCGTCGATCTCGTGGGCCTGCGCGGGACGGCGATCGTGGCCGTCGTGCCGCTCGTCGCCACGCTGCTCGTCGCCGTCAACCTGCGCTACTTCGAGCAGTACCGGCCGACGGTCGAGGCCGGTCACGTCGCGCGCGAAGACCTCGGCGAGAGCGACTGGCCGGCGTTCACGCTCGCCGCGGCGGCCGGCACGCTCCGCACCGGCGCGCTGTTCGGCTTCCAGGCCTTCGTGCCGCTGTACGTCTGGCGCACGCTGCACTCGAGCGAGGGCGTCGGCAACGCGGCCATCGCCGCCATGCTCGCCGCCGGCGCAGTCGGAACGCTGTTCGGCGGCCGTCTCTCCGATCTGCACGGCTTCCGCCGCGTGATCGTGTTCTCGCTGGTCGCGTCCGCGGGGCTCGCCCTGCTCATTCCCGTCGTGCCGTTGCTCGTGCTGTTCCCGCTGATCGCGGTCTTCGGCCTGATCTGCGAGATGAACTTCTATCCCATCGTCGTGCTCGCTCAGCGAGCGCTGCCGCAGCACGTCGGATTCGCCTCGGGCGTGACGCTCGGTCTGAGCATCGGCCTCGGCTCCGTCTGCAGCCCGCTGCTCGGGGTTCTGGCCGACCACACCTCGCTGCGCACCGCGCTCTTCGGCGCCGCCTCGCTGGCGGTGCTCGGAGCGCTCGTGTCGCTCGCCCTGCCGCGCGAGCCGGCGTGAGCGCGGCCTTCGACGACGTCCTCGCAGCCGGGCGCGGCGAGGATGGCGCGCTCGTCTTCGAGAGCGCCGAGCCGGCGCGGGAGGCGGTGTTCACGACGTTTCCCGGCGACCTCGACCCGCGCGTACAGTCGGCGCTCATCGGCGCCGGGATCTCGGGCCTCTACGGGCATCAGGCCGACGTCTGGGACGCGGCCGGGCGCGGCGAGCACGTGTGCGTGTCGACGGGGACGGCGAGCGGCAAGTCGCTCGCCTTCACGCTGCCCGTCCTGGCGGCGGTATGCGAGCGATCCTCGGCGCGTGCGCTGTACATCTACCCGACGAAGGCGCTCGCGCAGGATCAGGCGCGCGCCCTGCGCACCTACGGGCTCGGTCTGCGGCCCGCGGTCTACGACGGCGACACGCCGCGCGAGCAGCGGCACCTCGTGCGCCGCTTCGCCAACCCGATCCTGACGAATCCCGACATGCTGCACGTGGGCATCCTGCCGAACCACCGCCGCTGGGCAGACGTGCTGTCCAACCTCTCGCACGTCGTGATCGACGAGGCGCACACCTACCGCGGCGTGTTCGGCTCGCACGTGGCGCTCGTCCTGCGCCGCCTCCGGCGCGTCTGCGCACTCTACGGCTGCGAGCCGCAGTTCCTGCTCGCCAGCGCGACGATCGCCAACCCGGCCGAGGCCTGCGCCGCGCTCACCGGCCTCGACGTGCGCGTCGTCGACCGCGACGGGGCGCCGCGCGCGCCGCGCCGCGTGGCGTTCTGGGACACCGCGCTGCTGGACGAGGCCGAGGGCACCCGCGGCTCTGCGCTGGGCGAGGCCGCCGGGCTGCTGGCGGCGCTGACGACCCGCGGCCTGCGCACGATCTGCTTCGTCAAGAGCCGCAAGGCCAGCGAGCTCGTGTTCCGCTTCGCCCGCGAGAGCCTCGTCTCGGCCGGACGTGACGACGTCGCCGAGCGCCTGGCGCCCTACCGCGCCGGGTACACGGCCGAGGAGCGCCGCCGCATCGAGGGCGACCTCGTGTCCGGCCGGCTGCTCGGCGTCGTCGCCACCGAGGCGCTCGAGCTCGGCGTGGACGTCGGCTTGCTCGATTGCGCGCTCGCGATCGGCTTCCCCGGGACGGTCGCGAGCCTGCGCCAGCAATGGGGCCGGGCCGGGCGCCGCGGCGAGGGGCTCGCCCTGCTCGTGCCGGGCGCGGACGCGCTCGACCGCTACTTCATCAACCATCCCGACGCGCTGCTCGGGCGCGCCAACGAGGCTGCGATCCTCGACCCCACCAACCCCGAGATCCGCATCGGCCACCTGCGCGCCGCCGCGCACGAGCTGCCGCTGACCGAGTCCGACGACGACGTGCTCGGAGCCGGCGCCCTGAGCGCGGCCGAGTCGCTGGTCGAGGCGGGGGAGCTGTTGCGCACGCCCGCCGGACTGGCCTGGCGCGGTGCCGGCTCGCCGGCGGGGCTGATCTCTCTGCGCTCGGGGTCAGCCGATGCGATCGCCGTGGTCGAGCGCGGAACGGGCACGCTGCTCGGCATGCTCGAGCAGGAGCGCGCGTTCTCCACGGTGCACGAGGGCGCGGTCTACCTTCATCGGGGCGAGACGTACCTCGCCGAGATGCTCGACCTGACCGACCGCGTGGCGCTCGTGACGCCGTTCGACGGGCCGTGGTACACGCAGCCTCGCAGGGAGACGGACACGAGCATCGTGCGCACGCTGGCCGGGCCGGTCCAGTGCTGCGGGGTCGAGCTCAGCTACGGCGAGGTCGAGGTGAGCGACCAGGTCGTCGCCTACGAGCGCCGGAGCCTGCCGGAGGGCCGTCGCCTCGACACCGTGCCGCTCGATCTCCCCGTGCGGCAGTTCGCGACGCGCGCCCTCTGGTTCGTGCCACCGGACGAGCTGATGGAGGAGGTTGGCGGCGACTTGCTCGGCGCCCTGCACGCCGCCGAGCACGCGTTGATCTCGGTGCTGCCGCTGCTCGCGATGTGCGATCGCTGGGACATCGGCGGACTCTCGACGAACCTGCATCCGCAGACACTGCGCCCGACGGTGTTCGTCTACGACGGCCACGTGGGCGGCGTGGGCATCGCCCAGCGCGGGCACGATCGCTTCGCCGAGCTCGTCGAGAGCGCCGCGCGCGTGGTCGGCGAGTGTCGCTGCCGCGACGGCTGTCCATCGTGCGTGCAGTCACCCAAGTGCGGCAACCTCAACGAGCTGCTGGACAAGGGCGCCGCGGCGCGCCTCCTGGGCGCGATGCACGACGCCGGCGCCGCGCCTGCGA
>JALYLC010000428.1 GCA_030774435.1 Actinomycetota bacterium | reverse complement strand
GCGGCGATGATCGTCGCGGGCTTCGTCGAGCCGATCACGAAGGAGCTGCCGCTCGAGTACGCGGTCGAGATGAACCGCCTGATCCAGCTGCAGATGGAAGGCTCGGTCGGCTGATGGCGGCATGGCTCGATGAACGCCGCAGCGAGGCACGTGCGGCGCTCGCAAGCACGCCGTTGCCGACCCTCAAGGACGAGAACTGGCGCTACACCTCGCTGCGCGGCATCGACTTCGACGCCTTCGCGACGATCAGCAGTGCCGGCGGGTCCCTGCGCACGCCGACGGTGCTCGGAGATCTCGAGACCGCCGGCGAGCTCGTGCAGCGCGGGCAGGACGTCGTGCACGTCCGCCTGGACGACGAGGCGCGCGCCGCGGGCGTCGTGCTCTCGTCGCTCGACGACGCCGTCGAGACGCACGCCGAGCTCGTCGACCGCCACCTCGGCAGCGTGCTCGACCTGCGCGACCGTTTCATCGCCGAGAACTCGGCGACCTGGAGCGGCGGCGGGTTCGTTTACGTGCCCGCCGGGGTCACGGTCGGGCTGCCGCTGCGCCTGGTCGTCGAGAACCCCGAGGCCGGTGCCCGCACGCTCTGGCGCATGCTCGTCGTCGTCGACGCGGGCGCGCGCGTGACGCTGGTCGAGGAGCTCGCCCCCGGCGAGCCCGGCTATCTCAACGGCGCTCTCGAGCTGGTGCTCGGCGACGGCGCCGAGGTCGACCTCGTACAGACGCAGGAACTTCACCACGAGTCGTATCACTTCACCGCCGCGCGGGCCGAGATCGCCCGTGACGCCACGCTGCGCTGGTTCTCGCTCGGCCTGGGCGGCAAGCTCGGCAAGGCGCGCCAGGAATCACGCCTCGGCGGCCCCGGCTCGGCGGTGCGGGCGACGGGCCTGTACGCGCTCGGCGAGCGCCAGCACCTCGATCTCGACACGTCGCAGGAGCACGCTGCACCGAACGCCACCAGCGACCTCGCCTACAAGGGCGCGCTGCGCGGGCACGCGCGTTCCGTCTGGCGCGGGATCATCAAGGTCGACGAGGGCGCGCAGGGCACGGACGCCTTTCAGGAGAACCGCAACCTGCTGCTCTCGGGCCACTCCCACGCCGACTCGATCCCCGGCCTCCAGATCCTCGCCAACGACGTGCGCTGCACGCACGCGGCGACGGTCAGCCGGCTCGACTCGGAGCTGCTCTTCTTCCTCATGGCGCGGGGCTTCGAGCGCGCCGAGGCCGAGAAGATGCTCGTGACCGCGTTCTATGCGAACGCGCTAGCCCGGATCGAGAACCTCGCGGTGCGCGAGCGGTTCGCCGCGGCACTCGCCCTGCGCACGACCTGATCCCACAGCGCGCAACCGTAGGGTTGCGTACGCTCGTGACATGCGAATCCTCGTCCTCGGCGGCACGCGCTTCGTCGGCCGTCATCTCGTCGAGGCCGCGCGGGCCGGCGGGCACGGGGTCACGGTCTTCAACCGCGGGCGCACGCCCGTGCCGTGGGATGGCGTCGAGCACCTCGTCGGCGATCGCGAGATCGGCGATCTCGAATCGCTGCGGGGCCAGGAGTGGGACGCCTGCCTCGACGTCAACGGGTACCTCCCGCAGCACGTGCGGGCCTCGGCCGCGCTGCTGCGCGATCGTGTCGCGCGCTACGCGTTCATCTCGACAGCGTCGGTGTACGCACTGCCGGGCGTGCCGCCGATCGACGAGGCGGGCGAGCTCCACCCGGTGCCCGCGCACGAGGTCGACGCTGTCGCGCCCGAGCTCTACGGGCCGCTCAAAGTCGCCTGCGAGCAGGCGGTCGAGCGCGCGTTCCCCGGCCGGGCTCTGATTCTGCGCCCCGGCATCGTCGCAGGGCCCTATGACCCCACGAACCGCTTCACCTGGTGGGTCGAGCGCGTCGCTCGCGGCGACGAGGTGCTCGGGCCGGGCGCGCCGAGCTCGCCCGTGCAGCTCGTGGATGGGCGCGACCTCGCGCAGTTCACGACCGCGCTCATCGGCGCCCAGGCGACGGGCATCTTCAACGTCTGCGGAGCGCCTTCCACGTTCGGTGAGCTGATCGCAGCCTGCGCCGCGGGCACCGGAAGCGACGCGAAGCCAACCTGGGTGAGCGAGCAACTCCTGCTCGGCGCGAGCGTCGAGCCATTCGACGAGCTGCCGCTGTGGCTCCCCGACGAGCCCGGCAATCGCGCCTTCTACTCGTTCTCGAACGCCCGTGCGCGCACCGCCGGTCTGAAGCTGCGACCGCTCTCCGAGACCGCACGCGACACCTGGGCCTGGATCGCCGCGGTGCGGGCAGGCACGTCGTCGGCGCCCGTCCCGGGCGGCTTCGTCGCTCGCGGGCTCGCTCCCGAGCGCGAGGCGGCCTTGCTCGCGGATCAGCGCCGAAGCTAGGGGCCGGCGTCAAGCACCGGGACGGCCGGGCCGTCAGGAGGAGAGGAAGCCGCGCAGGGCCGCAGCCGTCTCGTCGAACGCGTCCCAGTAGACCATGTGGCCGCAGCCCAGCTCGACGGTCGTCAGGCGGTCGCCGAGATCGCGTGCCAGCGCAGCCCGCAGCTCGGGACGCACGATCTCTTCCTCGAGGGCAACCACGAGCAGGCAGGGCCGGTTGGCGTGCGCCACCGAGACGGTGGTGCGCGCCATCTCGCTCCAGCCTGCGACGGCGGCTCCGCGGCAGAAGCGCATCCGCCAGCGCCCGTCGGGCGCCTGGTAGACGTGACGCTGGACGTCCTCGGTCGCGTCTGCGATCGACTGCGGCGGTCGCCCCTCGATGCGCTTCGCGAGCGCCTCTTCGGGCGTCGCCCAGCCGGGGTCGTCGATCATCTCGTCGGCGAGCTTGGGCAGCCACGCTCCCGGCAGCTCGATCGCGGGATCGAGCAGCGCCAGGCGCGCGACGCGCTCCGGCGCCGTCGCGAGCAGGTGCAGGCCGATCATGCCGCCGTAGGAATGGCCGACCACCTCGGCGCGCTCGACACCCTCGGCATCGAGCGTCTCGAGCAGGTCCGCGACGTGGCGCTCGACCGTCCAGGGGCCGTCCCAGGTCGAGCGCCCGTGCCCGCGCAGGTCCACCGCGAGCCAGCGGCGCTCGGGGAAGGCCTCCTGGGCCAGACGGCGATAGCGCTCGCCATGGGCGGTGACGCCGTGCACGGCGAGCGTGGGCGCGCCGTCGGGCGCGCCGTAGTGATGAAGATTGAGAACAGCCATCGCGCGCAAGCGTAGCCCTCGCCGCCGAGCGGCACGATGTCAGACTTCCGCCATGCGATGGTCGCTCGATCGAGACGCGCTGCGCGGTCGAGTGGCTGTCGTCGCGGGGGCGACGAGAGGCGCCGGGCGTGGCATCGCCGCCGCGCTCGGCGAGGCCGGCGCGACCGTGGTCTGCACCGGGCGGAGCAGCAGCCAGCGGCCGATGCGCTCCGATTACGACCGACCCGAGACAATCGAGGAGTCGGCCGCCCTGGTCACGCGGCTCGGCGGCAGCGGCAGTGCGATTGCCGTCGACCACCTCGAGTCGGGCCGGGTGAAGGCGCTGGCCGAGCAGATCCGCCGCGAGCACGGCCACATCGATGTGCTGGTCAACGACATCTGGGGCGGCGAGGTGCTCAAGGGCGGCCCGGCCGAGTGGAACACGCCGATCTGGGAGCACGACCTGGAGAAGGGCCTGCGGATACTGCGGCTCGCCGTCGAGACCCACCTCGTCACCTCGCACCACCTGCTTCCCCTCATGATCGACAGGCCAGGCGGCCTGCTCGTGGAGGTGACGGACGGCACCGCCGCCTACAACGCGTCGCACTACCGGATCTCCGCGTTCTACGACCTCGCGAAGGTCGCCGTGAACCGGCTGGCCTTCTCACAGGGTCACGAGCTGGAGCCGCACGGTGCGACGGCGATCTCCATCACGCCCGGGTTCCTGCGCTCGGAGATGATGCTCGACATCTTCGGCGTCTCGGAGGAGCGCTGGCGCGACGCGCTCGATCCGGCGGCCGAGCGGTCCGCCCCGGCCGAGTTCGCGCTGTCCGAGTCGCCTCGCTACGTCGGGCGCGCGGTCGCCGCGCTCGCCGCGGATCCCGGCCGGGCGCGCTGGAACCAGCAGTCGGTTCACTCCGCCCAGCTCGCTGCCGAGTACGGGTTCACCGATGTGGACGGCTCGCGGCCCGACATCTGGCGCTACCTCGAGGAGGCCGGCGAACGCGGCCTCACGGTGAGCTACGACGACTACCGGTAGCTCGATCTTCTAAAGAACTGGTTTCAAAAGTGGCGGGGCGTTCGGATCCACTCCCGCTCGTTTCGAGCCCCCCGACCACGAACGCGACTCTTGAAACCAGCTCTAGGAGAGCTCGGCGTAGCGGAAGCAGCTCACGATGTGGTCGTTGACGACTCCCGTCGACTGCAGATAGGCGTAGACGATGGTCGGCCCGACGAACGTGAACCCGCGCTTCTTGAGGTCGCGACTGATGGTCTCGGCGAGTGGCGTCACCGCCGGCACGTCCGCCATCGCCTGCCGCGGGTTGCGCAGCGGCTGGCCGTCGACCCAGTCCCAGAGGTAGCTGTCGAAGCTGCCGCGCTCCGCCTGCAGCTCCAGGAACGCCCGCGCGTTCTTGCGCGCGGCGTAGACCTTGAGGCGATTGCGCACGATGCCCGGATCGAGCATCCGTTCTTCGAGCTCGGCGTCGCTCATGTCTGCGACGCCGGCGGGGTCGAAGCCGTGGAACGCGCTGCGGTAGGCCTCGCGCTTGCGCAGGATCGTGATCCACGCGAGCCCAGCCTGCGCGCCCTCGAGGCAGAGCAGCTCGAAGAGCGCGCGCTCGTCGTGGAGCGGGACTCCCCACTCCTCGTCGTGGTAGGCCTCGTAGAGCGGATCGCCGAGCGAGGCCCAGGAGCAGCGGACGCGGCCATCGTCCGTCGGCGGAGGGCTGGGCGGTGTCACCCCGGCGTTGTATCACCCCGCGCCTGCGAGACTGCACACGCCATGCGGGCCATCGCCAGGAAGCTCGAGCGCAACGAGCACGAGGCTTCGGAGCCGGGCACCCGGCCGTTCCTCGTGGCGGCGATCGTCGTCGGCTGGCTGGCGCTGGGAATGGCGCTGGACGGCGGCGGCGGCGTCGGCAGGCAGCGCCTGATCGGCGCTGCGACATGGCTCCTGCTGATCGCCCTCGTGCGCCGCGAGCCGCGGGTGACGCAGATCCAGGTCGGCACGCTGGTCGTGCTCGCAACGCTGCTCGAGTACTCGGCCTCGCCGCTGCTCGGCCTCTACACCTACCGGCTGCACAACGTGCCGGCGTTCGTGCCGCCGGGCCACGGCCTGGTCTACCTCGCGGCGGTGCTCGTCGGGACATCGGCGACCGTCACGCGCCGGCCGCTCGTCACGCTGGTGGTGCTGGTGCTGGCCACCGCCTGGGCCGTGGGCGGGCTCGTGCTTCCGGTTCACGCGGACACACTGGGCGCGCTGCTCTTCGTGTCCTTCGCGGCGTTCATCCTGCGCGGGCGCTATCCCGGCGTGTACACCGCGGCGTTCGTACTCACCGCCGGGCTCGAGCTCTACGGCACCCGCCTCGGCACGTGGCGATGGGCCCCGCATGATCCGACGGGCCTGCTGAGCGCCGCCAACCCGCCTAGCGGCATCCCGGGCGGATACTGCTGGCTCGACTTCTGGGCGCTCGCGCTGGCGCCGTACAGCTATGCGCTGGTGATGCGCGCGGGCATCGCCCTGCGGCTCAGACCTGCTCCAGCGGCGCCATCGTGAGCCCGAAGGCGCCCAGCTGGGCGTGATAGTGCTCGGCTAGCTCGCGCACGCCGCTCCACACGACGGCGCGCCCGCTGCGGTGGATGCGGTCGGCGATCTCGAGCCCGCGTTCGTAGCTGACGCCCGGCAGCGTGTGCGAGAGCGCGAAGGCGACGCCCTCGAACGTGTTGTGGTTGTCGTTGAGGACGATCACCTGCCAGGGCCGGTCGTCCTGGTCGCGGTCATCGGTCGTGCGCTGCGGGGTGCGGACAGGAGCCTCGACGGCCACGTTCGGATTATGCCCGCCCACCGCGAGTGCAGTCCGCCGCGGGCAGGTGCGGCTGGCCACCCGGCGCCCGGTGTCGGGCCGTAGCACCGGGCAGGGATTTCGCGCCGCGCAGACACAGGGCTGCCGCACGCCTCGTCGGCCGCCGCCGGGCGACGCTTGGCCTGTCGATGCACGCCACTCGCACGAACCCTGAGGAGGGGAACCACATGCACGCCAAGCGCAACCTCGCTCACCGGATGGGTCGCTGGAGCGGCACGCATCCGTGGACGGCGATTCTCGGCTGGACGGCGTTCGTTGCCGTCAGCTTCTTCATCGGCAGTTCTCTTGTCACCCCGAAGACGCTCACGACCGCGGAGCAGGGAGTCGGCGAGTCCGGGCGCGCGGCGAAGGTGCTCGACAGGGCCTTCCCCACGACCGAGACGCCCGCCGGCGAGATGATCCTCGTCCAGACGCGCAGCGGCCGGCTGGCCACTGCCGACCTGAACGCCGTGGCCGGCGACGTGCGCGAGCGCGTCGGTGGTCTCGAGACCGTCACGAACATCCAGGCGCCGGAGCGCTCGAAGGACGGGCGCGCGGCGCTCATCCGCTTCGACATCCGCGGCGACTCCGAGAAGGCGGGCGACAAGATCGTCCCGATCGAAGCGGCCGTGGCCTCCGTCGCGCACCAGCACCCTGGTCTACGTGTGGAGGAATTCGGCGACGCGTCATCGAGCAAGAAGTTCGACGACAAGCTCGCGCAGGACTTCAAGAAGGCGGAGTTCCTGTCCATTCCCATCACGCTGCTCATTCTGCTGCTGGCCTTCGGCGCGCTGCTCGCGGCCGGCATCCCCGTTCTGCTCGGGCTGACCTCGGTGTTCACCGCCTTCGGGCTGACCGCGGTGTCGAGCCAGTTCATGGCGACCGGCGACAGCACGCAGATCCTGATGATGCTGATCGGGATGGCCGTGGCCGTCGACTACTCGCTCTTCTACCTCAAGCGCGAGCGCGAGGAACGGTGTCGCGGCACCGGCAAGCTCGCCGCTCTCGAGGCAGCCGCCGCGACCAGCGGCCACGCCGTCCTCATCTCGGGACTGACCGTGATGGCGTCCCTCGCCGGGATCTTCTTCCTCGGCGAGCCGGAGAGCGGCGCGATGGCGATCGGCTCGATCCTCGTCGTCGGCGTCGCCGTCCTGGGCTCGCTGACGGTGCTGCCCGCCGTACTGGCGAAGCTCGGCGACCGCGTCCACAAGAGCCGACTGCCACTGCTGCGGCGGCTGAAGCGCGAGGAGCGCGACTCGCGCGTCTGGGGCTTCGTCCTCGGCCACGTGATGCGCCGCCCCGTCGTCGCGCTCCTCGCCGGCGTGGCAATCCTGGTCGTGCTCGCACTGCCCGCCCTGGGCATGCACACCAAGCAGACCGGCACGGACGACATCTCTCGCAAGGCCTTCCCGGTGCTCCTGGTGTACGACCACATCCAGCAGTCGTTCCCGAGCGAGAACAGCCCCGCCGTGGTCGCGATCCAGGCGCGCAACGTCCGGGCGCCGCAGGTGCAGGCCGGCATCGCCGAGCTCGAGCGCCGTGCGCTCGCCACCGGCAAGGTGCTCGGCCCGATCGCCGAGCCCGAGATCAGCCGTGACGGCACGGTCGCACATGTCGACCTGCCGCTTGCCGGTGACGGCTCCAACGGTCAGACCATGGACGCGCTCGCGGCGGTGCGGGAGATCGCGCCGGCCACCATCGGCCGCGTCTCCGGCACGACCGTCGATGTCGGCGGCGACGCCGCAGCCACCCAGGACGCCAACGACAACCTCTCGACACACGCTCCGCTCGTGTTCGGCTTCGTGCTGGCGATGGCGTTCCTGCTCCTGCTCGTCACGTTCAGGTCGATCGTGATCCCGATCAAGGCGATCCTGCTCAACCTGCTCTCCGTGGCGGCCGCCTTCGGCGTCCTCACGATGATCTTCCAGCACGGCTGGGGCGAAGCCATCGGGATGCCGCACACCAAGGGCATCGCGTCCTGGCTGCCGGTCTTCCTGTTCGTGATCCTGTTCGGCCTCTCGATGGACTACCACGTGTTCATCCTGAGCCGCATCAAGGAGGGCTGGGACAAGGGCCTCGGCAACGACGCCGCGGTCGAGCAGGGCATCCGCGGCTCGGCCGGTGTCGTGACCGCAGCGGCCGCCGTCATGGTCGCGGTGTTCGCGATCTTCGCGACGCTCTCGCTGATCGACCTGCAGGAGTTCGGCGTCGGCCTGGCGGTCGCCATCGCGCTCGACGCCACGCTGATCCGCGGCGTCGTGCTCCCGGCCGCCATGAAGCTGCTCGGCAAGTGGAACTGGTACATGCCGCGCAGCCTCACCTGGCTGCCGAAGATCGGCCACGGCGAGTCCCGCGCACTGCGCGGTGCCACCGCGTAGCCCGCTCCGCCGCCCCGCACGCCCGACGGCCC
>JALYLC010000427.1 GCA_030774435.1 Actinomycetota bacterium | reverse complement strand
GTGCACCGGGCAGGCGCCGAGATCTGGGTCTGGACGGTCGACCTGCCCGCGGAGATCGATCGGCTGCGGCGCCTGGAGGTCGACGGCATCTGCTCGGACGACCCGGCCAGTCACGGCTGGGTCTGAGGAGCTGTGCGGGAGCGAGGACGACCCCCGCGCGGTGGCTCCGCACGAGGGTCATCGTCCTAGCCGAGCACGCGCCTTTGCACGCTAGGCCGCGTTGATGCAGGACATGTCCCAGGTGCTGCCAGCCACGTGTGCCCAGTGGATCGTCCCCGTGAGGGGGCCTGGGACGGTGCAGGTCGCGCCTTCCGAGGCTCCACCGGGCCCAGTCGGCCCCTGGGGACCGGGCACGGTGGAGACCGGGCCCTGCGGGCCGGCGACCGTCGAGGCCGCACCGATCGGCCCCGGCGGGCCGGTCAGGCCTTGCGCGCCGGTCAGGCCCTGCAGGCCGGTCAGGCCCTGCACGCCGGTCGGGCCGAAGCCGCCGTTGGCGCCCTGCTTGCCGGTATCGCCCCTGAGGCCTCTGAAGCCCCTGTCACCCTTGCCTCCGTGGAGCGCGCTGCGGGTGGCCTTCGACAGGTCGGCAGTCGTGAGGGAGCCGTCCCGGACGTCGAGGCCGGTGATGAGCTTGGCGCTGTAGGCCGTGCCGGTGACGCCGAGCACGGCCACGACGGCGGTCACGAGCACGACCGGCCTGACGCTACGGAGCAGCTGCTTGCACATGCTGACCACGAGACTTCCTCTGGTTGTGGTCCCTCGCTGACGCGAGATGCACCGATGGCCGCGACGCGTGTGGACGCCAGCAAGCGCGGACCTCGCTGTCTGGAAGTCATCGGGAGCCCGCGGAGCATCACCGATACGAGCTTTCGACCGGATCGGGCGCGTGCTTTCGTGGATGCCGCGGACCCGCGTGCTCGCGCGGAGCCGCTACACCTGGCGGCGCTGGGCGTAGCCCTCGCCGATGCGGTGCCAGTGCGTCACCGCGTGCTCGCCGTACAGCCAGCACAGCTCGATCAGCTCGCCGTCGCGCTCGCTCGGGAAGTCGAGCAGGCCGCGCTCGGCGTCCTTCACCCGCACGCCCGCGGCCTGCAGCTCGCCGATCGCGTCGTCGAGCGAGCCGAGGTGCTCGCACGCGTGCACGGCGGCCTCGGCCTCGCGCGCCGTCGGCTGGACGCCGCCCATCTCCTCGGCCCGCCGGGCAAGCTCCTCGAGCACCGCCTGCTCTGCGCGCAGAGCGAGCGCGTGCTCGCGCAGGCACGCGACCACGGGCAGGATGTCGGGCAGCAATGCGTTCGCCTGCTCGACGGTGAAGAGCCGGGTCGGGGTCGGCAACTCGGCCACGAAGCCCGGCATCCTAGCCGCGCTTGCCGCTGTACCCCGCTAGTACCGCCAGAGGTGAGCGGCGATGATCTCCTCGGCGCTCTTGCCCTCGGCCCAGGCGGCATCCGAGCGTCGCACTCCGGTGAACGCGTTGGCCAGCGGATCGCCGAAGGCCTCGCGGATGCGCGACGCGGCCTCGAAGCTCGCGATCTGCTCGTCGGCGTCCTGCGCGAAGCGCTGCACGCCGCGCTCCTCGCGTTGCTCGGGCGTCCAGTTGCCCGGATCCTCCGTGATCGGCTCGGGCAGCCGCAGCCCGTCCTCGATGCCGCCGAGCCCGCAGGCGAGCATGGCGGTGAGCCCGAGGTAGGGATTGCCCGACGCGTCGGAGGCCTTGAGCTCGATGTTGGCGTTCTGCGCGCCGATCGCCTCGGCTCCCGGCACGAAGCGCAGCGAGGCCTCGCGGTTGTCCGGGCCCCAGAAGGCGTACGCGCTCGCGAAGTAGCCCGGCCGCAGGCGGATCAGCGACGGCACGCTCGGCGCCGTCACCGCGACGACGCCCCGGAGGTCGCGCAGGATGCCGGCGACGAAGGCCTCGCCCTCGGGCGTCATGCCCTCCGGGCCGTCGCCGCCCGAGAGCAGGTTGCGGCCGTCCTTGTGGATCGAGACGTGGAAGTGCCAGCCGTTGCCGACGCCCTCGGGCGTGATGAGGGGTGCGAACGAGGCGCGCAGCCCATTCGCGCGCGCGGCGGTGCGGATCGTCTCGCGCGCGAGCAACTGGTCGTCGGCCGCGGCGACGGGATCCTTGGCGTCGAGCGAGAGCTCGAGCTGCGACCAGGCGTACTCGGCGTGGATCTGGCCGATGCCGAGGCCGTTGTCGTCGAGGTCGGCGAGCAGTTCCGAGAGGAACTCGCTGACGTCGAGCATGGCGTTCGGGCTGTAGACCGGTCCTCGGTGCGCGCCCAGCGGCTCGTCGGAGTCCTGGCCGATGAACCACTCGAGCTCGAGCCCGGCCTTGAACTCGTATCCGAGTCCGCTCGCACGCTCGACGAGCCGCTCGAGTGCCGCTCGGTAGCAGTGCTCCCAGCGCGGCCCCTCCTGCAGCCAGAGCTGCCCCGGAGCCCAGGCGAAGGCCGGCTGCCCCGCCAGCTGGACGATGCGCTCGGGCACCGCCTTGACCCGGAAGTCGCCCGTCGCGGTGTCGAGGCCCTCGACGCCCCAGTGGATGTGGTCGTGCGAGTCGAACACGGCGAACAGGAAGGAGCAGCCCATCCCGCGCTCGACCGCCGAGGCGAGCTTGTCGATGGGAGCCGAGCGCGAGCGCTGGATGCCGTTGCTGTCGCACCACGCCACGGTCAGCGCGCGTACTCCCTTGGCCTTCAATTCAGCAGCGAGAGCCGCGAGATCCTGGGTGCTCACGGGTACTCCTTCAGACGGGTGATCGGAGATTCGGAGCCGAGAGGGTACTCCGTGCGGCCGGCTGCGCGCACAGCGGCGCGGCGGCTACGATCGCCGCGTGGGGGAGCCGTGACGCTGCGCGAACTCGTCGCCGAGCTGGTTGCCATCGACTCGGTCAATCCGGAGCTCGTGCCCGGCGGAGCCGGCGAGATGGAGATCGCGCGCTTCATCGCCGGCTGGCTCGAGGCCGCCGGCGTGGAGGCGCGCGTCGACGAGGTCGCTCCGGGCCGCGCGAACGTGATCGGCGTCGCGCGCGGCAGGGGCGGAGGGCGCACGCTGCTCCTCAACGGCCACACCGACACCGTCGGCCACGACGGCTACGAGCGCCCGCTCGAGCCTCACGTCGAGGGCGACCGCCTGTACGGGCGCGGAGGCTTTGACATGAAGGGCGGCGTCGCCGCGGCCATGTGGGCCACCGCCGAGGCGGCGCGACTCGAGCTCCCGGGCGACGTCGTGATCGCGGCGGTGTGCGACGAGGAGTTCGCGAGCATCGGCACCCAGGCCGCCGCCGCGCAGATCTACGCCGATGCCGCGATCGTGACGGAGCCGACGTCGCTCGAGATCTGCGTAGCGCACAAGGGCTTCGCGTGGCTCGAGGTCGAGATCGCCGGCCGCGCGGCCCACGGATCTCAGCCTCAGCTCGGGGTCGACGCGATCGCCAAGGCCGGGCGCGTCCTCACCGGCATCGAGGATCTCGGCCGCCGGCTCGCCGAGGAGCCGGGCCACGCGCTGCTGGGGCCGGGCTCGGTGCACGCCTCGCTGATCGCGGGCGGACAGGAGCTCTCGAGCTACCCCGAGCGCTGCCTCGTGCAGCTCGAGCGCCGCACCGTCCCCGGCGAGGCTGCCGATGTGGTCGAGCGGCAGGTGCGCGAGCTGGTGGACGCCGCCGCCGCTGCCGATCCCGGGTTGCGGGCTGAGGTGCGGACGAGGCTCGTGCGGCCGCCGTTCGAGATCGGGACCGACGCCGAGATCGTGCGGCTCGTGAGCGGGCACGCCGAGCGGGTGCTCGGCCTCGTGCCGGCCGTGATCGGCTGGGCAGCATGGATGGACTCGGCGATCCTCGCCGGAGCGGACATCCCGACGGTGATCTTCGGCCCGGGCGGCGAAGGCGCCCACGCGGTCGTCGAGTGGGTCGATCTCGCCTCCGTCGAGCGTTGCGCCGAGGTGCTCCTGTCAGCGGCGCGCGAGTTCTGCGGGTAGGAAATCGCGGGACCGGAGTCCCGGCTCGCGCGGCGGGGTAAGGTAGATACATGGCTCGAGCGATCTGGAGCGGGGCGATCTCCTTCGGCCTCGTCATGGTGCCCGTCAAGGTCTATTCCGCCGTCTCGAAGAAGGACGTGCGCTTCCATCAGCTGCACGGCGCCGACGGCGGCCGCATCAAGCAGAAGCGCGTGTGCTCGATCGACGGCGAGGAAGTGCCCTACGAGGAGATCGTCAAGGGCTACGAGATCGAGCCCGAGCGCTACGTGACGATCACGCCGGCCGAGCTCGAAGGGGTCGCCGCGGAGCGCACGCGCCGGATCGAGATCGAGGAGTTCGTCGCACTCGACGACATCGACCCGATCCACTGGGAATCGACCTACTACCTGGCGCCCGACAAGACGGCGGCCAAGCCGTACGCACTGCTGCTGGCAGCGCTCGAGGACACCTCGCGTGTCGGGCTCGGCCGCGTCGTGCTGCGCTCGAAGGAGTACCTCGCCGCGATCCGCCCGGCGCGCGACGCGCTGATGCTCTCGACCATGCTGTTCGCCGACGAGATCGTGCCGCGGGCGGCGGTCGAGGAGCTGGCCGAGGACCCGGCCGAGGTCTCTCCCAAGGAGCTCGCAATCGCCACGCAGCTGGTCGATTCGCTCTCGGCCGAATGGGACCCGGAGCGCTACAAGGACACCTACCGCGAGCGCGTGATCGATCTCGTGCGCGCGAAGGCCGAGGGCCGCGAGATCGTGGAGTCGAAGCTGCCCGAGCCGGCTGCCAGGGTGGACGACCTCATGGCGGCCCTGGAGGCGAGCCTCGCCGCGGCGACGAAGCAGGCGACCGCGAAGAAGGCGCCGGCCAGGAAGCCGCGCCGCACCGCCGCGCCCAAGAAGTCCTGACGCGCAGCCGCGAGTCGGGAACTTACGCTCCGGCTGCGGTGAAGCCCATCCTCGCCATCGAGCAGGATCCGACGCTGCCGGGCCTGGGTTTGCTCGGGCGCGCCGTGCGCGGACGAGGGCTGCCGATCACCTCCGCGCACGCCTGGGAGGGCGATCTCGACGGGCTGCGCGCCCGTGACTTCGGCGGCATCGTGCCCCTGGGCGGCTCGATGAAGTCGTGGGACGAGCAGCGGTTGCCGTTCCTCGCGCGCGAGCGCGAGTTGCTGCGCGAGGCGGTGGACGAGGGCGTGCCGGTGCTCGGCATCTGCCTGGGAGCCCAGTTGCTCGCGCGTGCGCTGGGCGCCGAGGCGCGCGTCGCCGAGCACCCCGAGGTCGGCTGGCTCACGGTGGAGGCGACCCCCGAGGCCGCCGGCGACCTGTTGCTCGCACACCTGCGCGAGCCCGTCGGGGTGTACCAGTGGCACCTCGACGTCTTCGACCTGCCGGAAGGCGCGGTGCGGCTCGCGCGGAGTGAGC
>JALYLC010000426.1 GCA_030774435.1 Actinomycetota bacterium | reverse complement strand
CGTTCCTCCCGGCGTTCGACGGCGAGGCAACCAAGACACTCGCAAAGGACCTCGCCCAGACGAGTCCGTATCGGCAGCCTGGGTCACTCAAAGCGGCGACGTGGTTCCGCGAGCAACTCGCTCCGTCCGGATTGCTGATCCGCACCGAACGCTTCAGCGCCGTCATCCCCGGGCGAGGCAGAGTCGACATGAAAAACCTCATCGCAGAAGCGGGCGGTCGCTCGCCGGGCACGATCGTGGTGATGGCGCACCGCGACAACGACGGGCGCGGTCCGGGCGCAAACGACAACGCGTCCGGGACGGCGATGCTGGTTCAACTCGCACGCGCCTACGGAGTTCCGCCCGGCCGCCCGGCCGCCCGACTGGTTCCAAACCACACGATCCTCTTCCTCTCGACGGACGGGGGCGCGTACGGCGGCGTGGGTGCCGCGTGGTTCGCGGCTCATTCCCCATTTCGCAACGACGTCGCCGCGGTCATCAACCTCGACTCGGTGGGAGGGAGTGGACGGATCCGCATGGAGTTCGCCGGCGACATCCCGCGCGAGCCGTCGGGAACATTCCTACAGACGATCGCGACGCGCGTCGCCGCGCAAACGGGACGGCCGCCGGCGCGACCGAACGCCTTGGGTCAGTTGATCGATCTGGGCTTTCCGTTCTCGTTGTACGAGCAGGCGCCGTTCCTCGCGCAGGGCATCGCCGCCGTCACGCTCACGACTGCGGGCGACAATCCGCCCGATCCTGTGAGCGACACTACGGGCCGACTGCGCGCCGACAAGCTCGGCCAGGTCGGCCGGGCAGCGCAGGACGCGCTCGGGACACTGGACGAAGGTCTCGAGTTCACGCAGGGGACCTCCACGTATCTGTACCTCGGGTCGCGCCTCATCCGCGGGTGGGCCGTCGAGCTCGTGCTGATCGCCTGTCTGTTGCCCTTCCTGGCAACAGCGACCGACCTGTTCGCACGCTGCCGGCGAAGACGCATCCCACTTGCTCCCGCACTGCGCGCGTATCGCAGTCGGCTTGCCTTCTGGGCCTGGGTCGTCGGCCTCTTCGAGCTCTTCAGGCTGCTCGGTGCATGGCCACACGGCGCTGCTCGCCCGATCCCGCCCACGAGCGCGCTCGCGCATCATTGGCCGGCAAAGGGGCTGGTGGCGCTTACGGTGCTCGCACTGCTGGGCTGGCTCGTCGCACGCGAGCGGTTGATCCCTCGCCGTGCGATCACCTCGGAGGAGGAGCTCGCCGGTCACACCGCCTCACTCCTCTGTCTCGGCGCACTCTCCTTGCTCGTGGTCGCGACGAATCCCTTCGCTCTCGTGTTCCTACTCCCGGCGCTCCATGTCTGGCTCTGGCTCCCGCAGGTGCGTGGCGCACCGCTCGGCGTCAGGCTCGGTGTGCTCGTCCTTGGTTTCGCCGGCCCGGCGCTTCTGCTCGGCTCGTTCGCGGGGCGGTTCGGGCTCGGCTGGGATGCGCTCTGGTATCTCGCAGAGCTCAGGGCGGTCGGCTACGTCCCGTTCATCGTCATGCCGCTCCTCGTCGTCTGGCTGGCGGGCACGGGACAGCTCGCCGCCCTCGCCACGCGACGCTACGCCCCGTACCCGGTGGCGGCCGAGCTGCCGCCCAGCGGTCCGCTTCGCAAAGTCGTGCGCAGCACCGTTTTCACGCTGCGCGATCGGCGACGGCGCGGACCCGTGGGCGTGCCGGAAGCGTTGGAGGGCTAGATGCGCAGGCGAGTCCATCTCCTGGGAACGCTCCTCGCCGTCGCAGGCGTGCTCACGCTCGTCTGGGCTCTGCTCGTCTGGCAGTGGCAGGACCCGTTCACTGCGCTCTACACGACGTGGAAGCAACACCAGCTCGCCTCGCAGTACGACAAGCGAGCGCAGTCGTTCACGACCACTATCTCGGGCCCAACGGTGACGGCAGAGCGCGAAAGCATCGCGCGTGAGGCAAAGCAGTACCGCCTGAGCTCGAAGCGCGGCCAGGTGATCGGCCGCCTGCGCGTCCAGCGGATGGGTGTGAACATGCTGCTCGTCAACGGCACCGACCACGACACGCTGAAGAAGGGGCCTGGGCGCGACGGGCGGACGTTCATGCCCGGAGAGAACCGCCTTGTCTACATAGCCGGGCACCGCACCACGTATCTCGCGCCGTTCTCGCACATCGACCGGCTGCGCAGTGGTGACCGCGTCACGATCG
>JALYLC010000425.1 GCA_030774435.1 Actinomycetota bacterium | reverse complement strand
TCTCCCAGGTCACCGGGCTGTACCCGACCGACCCGTGGTCGCATCGTTTCGTCACCTACCGCCGGGTAGACTGCAGCGGCGGCCAGCTATCCGTGCTGCTCCAGAGCGACCAATCGCTCTATACGCGCGATCAGGTGGTGACCGCCTCCGAAGGAGGTCGCCTCGTCGGCCGCGTGGCCGTCGCGCCGACGGCCGAGCCGACCTTGACGGTGCCGCTGCGTCCTGGGCCCGACGGCGTGTGCACCGTGCGCTTCCGCATTGCGCGCCTCGAGAACCCGTCGCGCGTCAAGCCCGGGAGCACCGACGACCGCCTTGTCGGTGCGCGCTTCCTGTCCTTCAAGTTCAGTCGGTGAGGATGGGCAAACGCCCGGTTTGGCCGTGGCGCGATGACGTGTCCGTTGAGATTGTTCAGACCGAGGCGGTTCAGCGACTCGTAGGCGACCATCAGCCAGCCATAGCTTCTCGGCTTGCGATGTCGCTTCGCCACAACGAGCGAGAGCCACGCAAGAGCGTAGGTGCCGATCTTGTCGAAGGGGTCAAGCCGGTGCAGGCAGACGTTTGCGAGCAAGGTCGAGATTTGAGCGGCGTGACCGCGGAGGCCGTGCGCGCTATCTCGACCTTGTCCAGGACGAGGGGCAGCATGGCAGCGCGCGTTGAGCTCCGATCGGCTCGCGGGCGCGCGGCTCGCGCAGGCGTACACGCTCCTGGTGCCGGAGCGCCGGCGCTTGACCGATGACCCGCGACGAAGCAAGGAGGTGCGCGATGACAGGCAGTCTCAGCAGGTGACGATCGAGAGTCAGCTCGCGGCGCTGCGTGAGCTCGCGAGCGAGCGGGGCCTGCTCATCGCTGAGGAGCTCGTATTCGCCGACGAGGGCTTCTCGGGCGCGAACCTCACCCGCCCCTCACTCGAGCGGTTGCGGCAACGACCGCCCCGTCGATATGAAAGGCAACGAGTCGAGAGGACCTCCTAACCCAGGCCCCTTCCACTCACGCGCCGCCGGACTGGCGGGCGACCAGATATTGGCAACACTGGCCAAAATGCACGGTCGGCTGGTGCCGGGTTCGCATGCTCCGATCGTGTGATTCGACCTTACAGTCACGTCCCGTCAAGTGGATGTCATGAAGGCCGGTTCGGCCGGGCCGCGGTTGATGATCGCGGTTGTTCCCCTGACGAGGAGGTGGCGTGGTGCTGTGCGCAGCGGTCGACATCCACAAGCACGTGTTCCAGGCGGTGGTGCTCGATCCGGCCTCGGGTGAGGTCGAGGAGACGCGGTTTGCGGCGGACCGGGATCGGCTTCGTGCGTGGGCCGAGCGGCTGGTTGGACAGGAAGCGGTGATCGCGGTCGAGGCGACGACCGGGTGGCGTTGGGTGGTCGCCGAGTTGCAGGCGCTGGGCCTCGAGGTACGACTTGCCGATCCGGGGCAGGCGAAGGCGTTGCAGGGCAGGCGCCGGCGCGCGAAGACGGATCGTCTGGATGCGCGTTGGTTGGCGCTGTTGCTCTCGCGCGAGATGCTGCCGGAGGCCTGGATCCCGCCCGCGGAGATCCAGGAGTTGCGTGACGTGACTCGGCTGCGCAAGACGCTGACGGAGGAGCGGACGCGCTGGGCGCAGCGGTTGCATGCGTTCCTGGTTCACGAAGGGTGGGCTTGTTCGCGGTCGCGGCTTCTGACCAAGGCGGGCCGCGGCTGGGTGAGATCGTTGCGCCTCGACCCGTGCGCTTGCCGCCAGGTCGAGCGGTTGTTGCGGCGGGTGGAGTCGCTGGACGCCGAGATCGCCGAGATCGACCACGAGTTGCGCGCGTTCGCACGAGACGACTCCCGTTGCCGGGCGCTCGAACAGCTGTATGGCATCGGGCCGATCCTCGCCTCGATCCTCGTCGCCGAGATCGGTGATGTGCTCCGCTTCCGCCGCGCCGGCCAGATCGTCCGGCTTGCCGGGCTCGACCCGGTCGTGAGCGAGTCGGCTGACTCGCGTCGGCGTGGCCATCTCGCGAAGGCCGGATCGCCGCATCTGCGCTGGGCGCTGGTCGAGGCCGCAATCCACGCCCGCCGGGTCGGGCATCTCGATTACGAGCTGCACCGCCGAGTCGCGCAACGAGCGGGAGCAACACCCGCTCGGCTGACGGCCGCCCGCAAGATCGGCCGCCGCGCCTTCCACGTCCTTCGCGAGCTCGAGCTCGCCCAGGCGGCCTGACGCCCGACCGTGGGCGTTGACCCGATCGGCGGCGTGCTCCCTCAGTACACCCGACGACGCCACCCGGCGATCTCCCCAAGTGGAACGAGCCGCCGCCGATGCGAGCCCAACAGCATCCTGCGCCGCCCTTCTTCGGACGCGCGCCCAGATAGGTACGGCACGACGCCCCGCCCACGACCGCCGACGACCCAACCCGAGGAGGATGCCCCTCGATACGTCTCAACCTTCAGATAGGTGTACGAGGCTGGGCGCGTCATCCCCGCCTGACGTTCAGGCGGCTGCTGCGATCGCGATCGCCTCCTCGGGCTCGTCGACGGGGTCGGCGAGTGCTCGTGCGATTGATTCTGTGCTCATGTAGCGGCGGGCGACGGCCCACTCGTCGTTTTGTTCGGCGAGTACGGCGCCGACGAGGCGGATGATCGAGGCTCGGTCGGGGAAGATGCCGACGACGTCGGTGCGGCGGCGGGCGTCACCGGCCTTCTCGCGTTTTGGATGATCGTTGCGGCAGCATGCGACAACGCGGTGCGAGCGGGTCGGACGCCGCTCGTCCTAGAAAGCATCTTCGTTCCTGGTGCAGCAGAGCGAAACGGGCACGCACTGCAACAATGGCATCGGACAGGATTTCCGTTCGCAGACCCAGGCTCGGAAACCGGTGCGAACGGCCCCATCATGCCCCACGATGAACGCACGACCGCGTGATAGCGTCGATCACAGCATTAAAGGCTTAGACGCATGCGTCGACCACGTACATCCGACCCGCGCAAACAGCCGGCCGGAGCACCCCACGCGATTCAGCTGAGCGATCACGCCGGGACGTCTTCGGCCCTCCCGCTCTTGAGCGAGCGTGCAGCGGTGAGCGAGACCGCGAGTGCCGTCCGCGCCTGTGCGCCCGTGCCCTGCTCGGGCGCCAGGCCCTGCTCGACACATTCGACGAAGTAGTTGATCTCCAGTCCCCACGGATCCGCACTCTCGACCGGCACGGTCGTCGCCTCGCCAGCGCGTGGGTAGAGCCGCAGCCCACGGGCCGCGTCGCTCGCGCCGACGTTGCCGCCGTCGGCCGCAGGCGCCGCGCTGAAGGCGTACTCGGCGACGCCGTTCTCGGCGAGCACGCGGATATTGCTCAAGAACGGATACGCCTTGGGCATTGCCATCGAGCCCTCGGCGATCCCCTCTGCGCCGTCGTACTCGACGATCGCGAGCAGGTGGTCCGGGTGTGGTGCGCGGGCGAAGACGCGCCGCGGCGTCCCGAGCAACCAGTTCATCTGATCGAAGTCGTGGACGAGCAGGTCGGACGGAGACGCCGCCGGACTTGGCGGGATCCGCCATCCAGTTGTTCCACTTGGCCGGCGGCGAGAGCCGCATCGTCGAGACCGAGAGCGGCCGGCCGAGCTCGCCGCCTCCGACGCGGCGCTGTAGCTCGACGTATTCGGGCCAAAAGCGGAGCACGAGCCCAACCATGAACAGGCGCCCGCTGCGCTCGGCAGCGGCGACGATCGCGTCAGCGTCCTCGAGCGTCAGCGCGATCGGCTTCTCGAGGAGGACGTGCTTGCCTGCCGCGAACGCTGCCTCGGCCAGTTCCCGGTGTAGCGGCGTCGGCAGGCAGATGTCGACGGCGTCGACCTCGGGGTCGCGGATCGCAGCCTGCAGATCGTCGGTCAGCTCCGCGGTGAGCGATTCGGCGACGGCTTCTGCGCGGTCGCTTCGGCGCGAGCCGACGGTCTTGATGCGGACTCGGTCGTCGAGCGCGCGGTAGTTCGCCGCGTGCGACGAGCCCGCCGAGCAGCGCGATCGTGATCACGCGGGAGGCGTCTCGCGGAGCCAGTCGGACCCCGGCGCGATTCGGTTGTGCATCGTCTCCAGTTCATGAATGAGGTCGACGACGGAGGCGGCGCACCACCGGATGAACAGCTCCCCCTCCTTGATCGTCGACTCGCTCGGGTTGCCCCAGACGCCTCTGCCTTCCTTGAGCTGCGCCCAGAACGAACGCGGTGACGACAAACCAGACGGGGTCGAGCGCCAGCTGGAGTTATGGATCCCTCCGGCTCCGGCACAAAGTCGCGGACTCGCTCCACGTCGCACAGCTTCGGGTCGATCGCCAGGACCGCCGACGTCTCGCCGACGTTCGCGTGCAACCCCCAGGTCGCGGACACGTACGCCTCCGCCTGGTCCGGCTGGAGCCCCTGCCCGTAGGCGAACGGGAAGACACGGACACCGGGCGTCAGGTCGTCGAACATCCCGCCGCCGCGTACTGCATCGCGGTCGTGTTGACGTCGGGGCCGTTGACGAGCGCGATCCTCTCGAAGCCGTCCTGAGCGAGCGTGACGCAGATTTGCGCAGCAGCGCGACGAACGTGCGCAGATGGAGCTATGCGCGGCTGACCTGGCGCACTGGCAAGTCCTACGACGCAGGCTCGCTCGTGATGCGAGCCTACGCTGCGCGCCAGTTGCGCGCCAGTCGTCCCCTCGTTCAGGCGGATTTCAGCGGACGTGAGCGGACGCGTCAGGTGGCCGGCCACCGGGGGAGAGATGCTCTATTTCCCCGGTAGCGAGCCATTTTTGGCTCTATCAGCGGAGGGGGAGGGATTTGAACCCTCGTCGGAACTTGCGCCCCGAAACGGTTTTCGAGACCGCCGCACTTTTCCGACACCCTTGTGAGCTTGCGGGATTCGCCCAGAAGCGCGAGGGGCGGCGGCGGGGCCAGGGCAAGTGTTTGCATCGCGCGCCGGCGTTCGTGGAAGTCGCCTCGCGATTCAGCTGAGAAGGTCCCGATTCTGCTTGAGCC
>JALYLC010000424.1 GCA_030774435.1 Actinomycetota bacterium | reverse complement strand
GCGCGAGCGCCGGCGCGAGCCAGGCCGCCCCGCCCAGCAGGCCGAGCGCGACCGAGCGCGCGACGAGATGCCCGGAGGCGGCGAATGCAATCGCCCCGAAGGCCGAGCCCGTCCGGCTTGCGTGCAGCTGGCGCGCGAGCGCGTACGTGCCGAGCGCGGCGATGAGGTAGTGGAACGTCGCAACGGCGCGCAGCGCGTCGATCGGGCCCAGCAGCCAGGAGGCGAGCAGCATCGGCGGGTACGTCACGCCCGACTGGGCGTCGGCCAGGAACGGCTGGCCCGAGAAGGCGCCCGGCGCCCAGTACGGCAGGTGCCCGGCCGCCAGTCGATCGTGCAGGAACGACGCGAAGGGCGCGTAGAACGCGTCCGTATCCGCCGACGAGGCGAGCCGGCCGCCGAGCGTCAGCGGCGCGAGCACTCCCAGTACCGCGACGACCACGGCGGCGACGGCCGGGGCCTCGCGCCGCACGGCGGCTTTCACGGAATGGTCACTTCGCGCGCGCGAGGATGCGAGCGTCGTGCGCCATGGCCTTCGGGCTGACCGGCGAGGCGGGGTAGCCGACGCGGATGTGGCCCGTCGCGTCGATGCCGTAGATCAGCGACACGTGCTCGATGATCGCCGGCGTCTCGGGCACCGACTTGGCGAGGATGTTGTAGCTCGTCCAGACCGGCCGCAGTTGCGCGCGCGTGCCCAGCAGCCAGGTCGCCTTGCCGTTCAGCTCACGCGCGCGCAGGAACTCCTTGACGACCCTCGGGGTATCGCCCTTGGGATCGACGGAGACTGCGACGATCTGCATGATCGAGGGGTTGGCCAGCGATCGCTTGGCTGCCCCCAGCGCCTGCATCATCAGCGGGCAGACGTCCGGGCAGTGCGCGTAGACGAAGGTCAGGAAGACGGCCTTGCCGCGCAGCGACGAGAGCTTGAACAGCTTGCCGTTCTGATCGTGCAGCACGATCTGCGGCGCGACCGTCGGCGGCGACACGACCAGCGGCCCGGAGAGCTGGCCCGGCTTACGCGCGGTCGTCGTCCCCGGCGACGAGGACACGACCGCAGCCGCAGAGGTCGAGGAGTTGCCGCCGCTCTGCGAGCTCCCGCCTCCGCACGCCGACGCCACGAGCGCCAGCAGCACGAGCGCCGAGCCTCCGCTACGCCAGCCCCGGGTCACGTCTTCAGGGTAGTTGACGCCGCTCTCCCGCCCGCACACTCCGGGGTCAAACCCCCAGTTTGCGCACCTACCCGCGAGCCAGTCGCAGATCAGTCGAAGGCGCGCCTGCATATAAAGGGGTCTGACCCCTTTATATGCAGAGTCGTCCCCGAGTCGTGCGCGCCACAGACTCCGTGGAGGAATCGGGGTCAGGCACGCAAATTGCGTGCCTGACTCCAAAAAGTGCAGCGGATTGGATACAGTATCCGGGCATGCCGCTTGCCGCCCTCGAGGATCAGCAACAGCTCACCGATCGGGTCTGTACTGCGCTGCGCGAGGCGATCACGAACGGGCGCCTCGCACCCGAGGAGCGGATCAAGCAGGAGCAGATCGCGGCCGAGCTCGGCGTTTCGCGCACGCCCGTGCGCGAGGCGCTGCACCTGCTCGAGCGCGAGGGACTCGTGCGGCTCGTGCCGCGGCGCGGCGCGATCGTGCAGGGCTTCACGGCGGCCGACGTGCGCGAGCTCTATGAGCTGCGCGAGCTGCTCGAGCCCGCAGCGGCATCGCTCGCGACGACCCGTGCGAGCGCCGAGGAACGCCAGGCCGTCAAGCGCCTGGCCGGCCTGACCGACCGGCGCAGCGGCGGCTTCGCGCCCAACCGCGACTTCCACCATGCGCTCTGCGCACCCTGCGGCAACGGGCTGATCATGCGCACGCTGGACTCGGTCTGGACGCACCGCGCCGCGGAGGGACTGTTCACCTACCAGACGCTGCCGGCGGGAGCGGTCGAGCGGCTGGCCGCCGAGCACCGGGCGATCGCGCAGGCGTTCGCCGCTGCGGACGCCGCGCGCGTGCGCGCACTCGTTCATGATCACGTCCGCGCAGCGGGCTCCGATGCGTTGGAGCGCCTGCCCGGGCACCAGGACCACCAGGCCGAGGAGATCAGCTGAATGTGCGGGATCTGCGGCATCAAGCTGCCCGAGAGCGGGCCGATCGGGCGCTACCTGGTCGACATGTGCCAGGCCATGCGCCACCGGGGCTACGACTCCACGGGCTTCGCGCTCTACGGCGAGCCGGTCGACGGCCGGCTCGTCCTGCGCCTCCGCATCGTCGAGGCCGCCCACACCCACGCCGCGCTCGACGCGCTCGAGGGCGCCCTGCGCGAGCGCGGCGTCACCCTGGCGGACGAGCACGAGGCCGACGCCGCGGCCGACGCCCCCGACCGCTTCGTGCGCGCGCTGGTCCGGGCGACGACGGACCAGGTGCGCGACATCGTGCGCGCGGTCGACGACGCCGGCCACGGCATCGAGGTGCAGTCGATCGGCCGCTCGCTCGAGATCATCAAGGATCTGGGCGACGCCGAGATGGTCAACGCCCGTCACGGCGTCGACCGCTTCACCGGCTCGCACGGCCTCGGGCACGTGCGCCTGACAACCGAGTCGATCGTCGACGTCGCCTACGGGCACCCGTTCTGGGCCGAGCCGTTCCCGGACATCTCGATCGTCCACAACGGCCAGATCACGAACTACTTCCGCTTCCGGCGCCTGCTGACGCAGGAGGGCTACCGCTTCCACACGAGCAACGACTCCGAGCTGATCGCGGTCTACCTGGCCGATCGCATGCTGCACGGCGAGACGCTCTGGGATGCGCTCAAGACGAGCGTGGACGAGCTCGATGGCTGCTTCGCGTACCTCTTCGCGACCGAGGACGAGATGGGATCCGCCAAGGACCCGCTCGCCATCAAGTCGCTGGTCGCGGCCAACGTCGGCGGCGTGATGGCGATCGCAACCGAGGAGCAGGCGCTGCGCCAGGTGTTCGAGAGCGAGCTGGACGTCGACCTGCCCGAGCCGCGCTCGATCTACGTGTGGGATCGCGACGGGCACGTGACGACGGAGATCGTCTAGTGCTCCCTCCTGGAGGTCACGTGAGTGTGAGTGTGCTGGCTGGGCGTCCTGGGGACGGCCCGGCGTCGCCGCTCATGCGGTTCAGCATTTGCAAGACGCCGGGTCGTTCCCAGGGCGTCCAGACGGCGCAATCGCGCCACGAGACTTCCGGGAGGGAGCACTAATGGCGGCGGGTGTCGACCTGCAGGGCGCGACGGCGGTGATCGACGCGGACGCCTGGCCGAAGGGGCTCAACCGCGAGCTGCGGCGCCTGGCCGAGGAGGAGGGCGTCACGGAGTTCCTGATCGAGAACCCGCGCTCGCGCCACAACCTCGCCGTCGGGCAGACGGCGGACGTGACGATCCGCTTCCGCGGCTCGGTCGGCAACTACTGCGGCGGCCTCAACTCGGGCGCAGCCATCTACATCGAGCGCAACGCCGGCTGGGCAGCGGGCGAGGCGATGGCGAAGGGCAAGATCGTCGTCGAGGGCAACGCGAACATGGCAACGGGCGCCTCGATGCGCGGCGGCACGATCCACATCAAGGGCTCCGCCGCAGCTCGCTGCGGCGTCTCGCTCAAGGGCGGCACGCTGATCGTCGAGGGCGACGTCGGCTACCTCTCGGCCTTCATGACCCACGCCGGCGACCTGATCGTGTGCGGCTCGACCGGCGCCGCGTTCGCCGACTCGCTCTGGCAGGGCAACGTCTGGGTGGCCGGCGAGATCCGCTCGCTCGGCACCGACGCCACGGTGATCGAGGCGAGCGATGCCGACCAGGAGCGCGTGCACGGCCTGCTGCGGGAGAACGGCGTCGACGGCACGTTCACCTTCCGCAAGGTCGTCTCCGGGCAGAAGCTCTGGTACTTCAACAACCGCAATCCCGACGCCTGGCTGAAGATCTGATGGACGAGACCTCGCACTCCACGCCCGGCTACGACCAGGGCCGCTCGCACATCTGGACGGCCGAGACGATCCGCGCCATCCACGCCAAGGCCGAGCTCGGCCGCTACCAGATCCGCGGCTTCTCGACGTTCCAGAAGCTGCCCACGCTCGACGACCTCGTCTTCCTGCCCGCGGTGATGACGCGTCTGCCGCTCGAGGGCTACCGCGAGCACTGCGAGACGAAGACCTGGATCGGCGGAGGGCGCCCCGACCTCGTCTCCGAGCCGCTCGAGCTGGCGTTCCCGGTCTACCTCACATCGATGAGCTTTGGCGCGCTCGGCACGAACGCCAAGCGCGCGCTCGGCATGGGCTTCTCGCGCGCGGGTCTGGCGACCTGCACGGGCGAGGGCGGCATGCTGCCCGAGGAGCGCGAGGCCTCCGACCGGCTGATCTACCAGATGACGCCCTCGCGCTACGGGCTCGATCTCGAGCACCTGCGCACGGCCGACGCGATCGAGATCGTCCTCGGCCAGGGCGCCAAGCCCGGCACCGGCGGGATGCTGCTCGGGATGAAGGTGAGCGAGAAGGTGGCGGAGATGCGCACACTGCCGGTCGGCGTCGACCAGCGCTCGGCCGCGCGCCACCCCGACTTCCTGGGCGGCGACGACCTCGCGGTCAAGATCGAGGAGCTGCGCGAGGCGACCGACTACCGCGTGCCGATCATCCTCAAGC
>JALYLC010000423.1 GCA_030774435.1 Actinomycetota bacterium | reverse complement strand
GCCCGTCCCGCCGGTGCCGCCCGTGCCGCCGGTGCCGCCCGTGCCGCCGGTGCCGCTCGTCCCGCCCGTCCCGGTCGTGGATCCCGTCCCGCTCAGGCTGATGTCGTCGTAGGACACGCGGATGCCGCTCAGGAGGGCGGTCGCGGAGAGGTTCGTCGTGAGGCGGAGGCGATAGGAGTGCGCCTGTTTCAACAGGGACGGATCGAGCGCGACCGTGTGCGTGACGAACGACGAGTCCGCGGTCGAGATGGCGTCGGTCGCGACGGTCGTGACGGTGCCGGCCGTCAGGTCGTCCAGCTGGATGCGAGAGCTCACCGAACCGCCGACCGCCAGGAGACCGCCGACCGCAGCCTTGCGCGCGAGCGAGACCGAGGCGTGGTCTGGCACCGGGGACGGCCAGGTGAAGCTGGGCGACGTCCATGTGCTCGTGCCCGAGGCCAGGCCGCCGAGCAGGCCGGCGAGGGTGGTGTAGATGACGGTCGCGGAACCGGGGCCGCTCGCGCCCGAATCCGGGTCGACGGCGTTCGTCACGCTGCACAGCGGCGCGCACGACGACGTGGCCGTCCAGCCGCCGGCCCCGTCGGAGAATGTGCCGGAGAGCACTGGGGCGTCAGCCTCCGATGCGCCGGCCTGAGCGGGCGCAAAGGCCGCCGCGACGAGCGCCGCGAGGGCGAGGAGCCGAGGGATCCGGGAGGGTGCGCGCATCGTGGGCTCCGGGGGCTCGAAGCCTGGATCTCATACTCACTGCGCGCCCGGCCGAGCTCGTCCCTCCAACGGGGGTGAACGGGCGTTCCCCGATACTGCCGGAGTGAGCATCCCGGTCATCCTCGACTGCGATCCCGGCCACGACGACGCGATCGCCTTGCTGCTCGCGCTCGCGAGTCCCGAGGTCGATCTGCTGGGTGTCACCACCGTGCACGGGAACCAGACGCTCGCGAAGACGACGGCGAACGCCCTACGCGTGCTCGACCTGGCCGGCCGCAGCGACATGGCTGTCGCGGCAGGGGCCGATCGCCCGTTGCTGCGCGAGCTCACGGTCGCCTCTCACGTCCACGGCGACAGCGGCCTCGACGGCCCGGCGCTGCCGGCGGCGAGCAGGGCCGCGCTCGACGAGGGCGCCGTGGACTTCATGGTGCGCACGATCGCAGCGAGCGCCGAACCGGTCACGCTCGTGCCCACCGGGCCGCTCACGAACATCGCCCTGCTGCTCGATCGCACGGGCGGGGCGAACGTGGCGCGCATCGTCCTGATGGGCGGCTCGATCGCCGAGGGCAACATGACGCCCGCGGCGGAGTTCAACATCTGGGCCGATCCCGAGGCAGCGGCCGCGGTCTTCCGGGCCGGCATCGACACGACGATGATCGGCCTCGATGTGACGCACCGGGCGGTGACGACGCCCGCGCTGCAGGGGCGCCTGCGCACGGCCGGGGCGACGGGCTCCTTCGTGGCCGACCTCGTCGACTTCTTCACCGTGTTCCACCGCGAGACGTACGGCTGGCAGGGCGCGCCGATCCACGATGCCGTGGCCGTGGCGCACGTGATCCGGCCAGGCCTCGTCACGACCGTCCCGTGCAACGTCGAGGTCGAGCTCGTGTCGGATCTGTGCCGCGGCAGAACCGTGGTCGACCGCTGGCGGCGCACGGAGCGGGAACCGAACGCGCAGGTCGGCATCGGCCTCGACACCGGCGCATTCTTCGAGCTCCTGATCGAGCGCATCGCGCGCCTCGGCTGACGAATGAGCGAGGCAAGGTAGGTTGCCCGGAGTGGCCATGCAACGCCGACACGCCCTCGCGAGCTCGCTCGCACTGTTCATCGCCCTGCTCGCGGCTGCGCTGGCGCCGCCGCCCGCGGGCGCGATCGTGGGCGGAACGAACCAGGTCAGCGACAGCCTCACGGCGCCGCTCGCGTTCATCCAGATCTCCGAGCCGAACGGCCTTGCAGGCTGCTCGGGGACGCTGATCGCGCCGGCGGTCGTGATGACTGCCGCGCACTGCGTCTACGAGACGAGCAAGCACGGCAACCTCCTGGGCATCGCGTCGCCCTCTGCCCTCGCCGTGCGTGTCGGTTCGCGTGACGTCTCGAATGCCGCTCTCGGCGTCAGCGCTCACGTGGTGGCCGTGCTGCCGCAGCCGTACTTCCGCTGGGATGGCACCCACCATTTCCACGACATCGCGTTGCTCGCGCTCGACCGCTCGCTGCCGCAGGTACCGGCGGCGCTTGCCGAGCAGCGGCCCGGCGCCGGGAAGTCGCTGCTGATCGCGGGGTACGGCCGCAGCTCGACGAAGGACCGCCGGGGGCCGTCGGAGCTTCGCATCGGACAGATCGACGCAGCCGACCCGGCCACCTGCCATCTGATCTCGGGGGCGTTCAACCCCTCCTGGCTCTTCTGCGGCAGCGCTGCCTCCGATCACCTGGCCGTGCCGGGTGGGACGGCCTGCTTCGGCGATTCGGGCGGCCCTGCGTTCGCCTCCGAGAACACTGCGGGCAACGTCGTCGTCGAGGGAGTCATCAGCTACGGCTCGGGAGCCGATTGCGAATCCTCGCGCTCCTACCTGACGCTCGTCTCGAGCGAGCGCGGCTTCATCGATCGAGCGCTTGGCACGCAACCGGCCTCATGGAGCCGCTTGCGGGACGACCCGCCCACTGCCACGGTCAAGCCGGTCAGTCGCAGCGTCGGCCAGACGGGCTTTCTGCTCGTGCGGATCGACGACGACAGGAGCAGTCACTCGCGCGTCGACATCACGTTCCGCACCGCAGGACGGCAGGTCGCGCAGGCCTTCCGCAGCGTCCCGACCAATCGCTGGGTCAAGTTCAGGCTGCGCGCCGAGTCCAAGCGCACATCCGGCTCGATCTGCGTGCAAGGAACAGACGGCACGAAGAAGCAGTCGAACAGGGCCTGTGCGCACGACGTCGTTCGCTGAGCCCGTGTCCGTAGTCATCAACGAGCGAGAGGCGCACGCTTGGAACTCGGTCTGCACATCGCGAATTTCACCTGGAACGGGGGAGCGCCAGACCTCGCGCCGACACTGACCCGTCTGGCGCACAGCGCGGAGGACGCGGGGATCTCGCGCCTGACGGTCATGGATCACCTCTGGCAGATCGGGGGCGTCGGGCCGACGGAGGACCCGATGCTCGAGGCGTACACGACCCTCGGCTACCTCGCGGGCGTGACCCGGCGCGTGCGCCTGCACGCGCTCGTGACCGCCGTCTCCTACCGCGACCCCGGGATGCTCGCGAAGATGGTGACGACGCTGGACGTGCTCTCGGGCGGCCGCGCGGGCCTCGGCCTGGGGGCGGCCTGGAACGAAGAGGAGGCGCGCGGGCTCGGCCTGTTGTTCCCGTCGACCAGGGAACGCTTCGAGCGCCTCGAGGAGACGCTGCGGATCTGCGAGCAGATGTGGAGCGAGGGAGATGCGCCGTTCGAAGGCGAGCACTACAGGCTGGCGCGCACGCTCAACTCGCCGCAGAACCTGAGCCGGCCGCATCCATACCTGATGATCGGGGGCTCGGGGGAGCGCAAGACGCTGCGGCTCGTCGCCCGCCACGCCGACGCCTGCAACATCTTCGCGGGGCCCCAGGCCGCCCACAAGCTCGAGGTCCTGCGCGCGCATTGCGAGACGGAGGGGCGCGACTACGACGAGATCGAGAAGACGACGCTCCTGTCGGTCGACCCCTCCACGACGCGCGACGACTTCATCGCCAGCCTGCGCGAGGTGCACGGCCTCGGCTTCACGGTCGCGTACATCTTCGGCAAGAACCCGAACCCGCTCGCCACTGTCGAACTGCTCGGCTCGGCCGTCCCCGAGATCAGCGGCTGGTAGGTCAGAGCGAGAAGCCGGGCGGCGTCTCCAGCTCGGGGTATGCCCGGACAAGCGCCCGCACGTCCGCGAGCGAGCGCGCCCAGTCGTAGAAGAGCTCCTTGGCCGAGAGCAGCTGCACGCCCTCTGCCCGCAGCCGATCGAGCCCGTGCAGGTGTGCCGCCCCGGGCGAGAACAGGGCGTCGCTGACGGCCGCGACGTGGTAGCCGCGCTCCATCAGCGAGATCGCCGAGTGGGCGACGCAGACGTCGGTCTCGAGGCCGACGGTGACGACCGTGTGGCGTCCCGTCGCGTCGAGCGCCGCGCGGATCGGCGGGTTGTCGGCGGCCGCGAAGACCGGCTTCACGAGCACCGCGGCCGAGGCGGGGAGGCGCGCGAGCACGCTTGGCGAGGTCGGCCCGTTGGTCTCCGGATCCTCCTCGGTCACGACGACCGGAACCTCGAGAGCCCGCGCCAGCCCCGCGATCCAGGCGACCCGCGCCATGGCGAGCGCGAAGGCCGGGCGATCGACATCCTCGCGCTCCGGGCCGTAGAAGCCCTCCTGCGTATCGACGACGAGCAGGGCGGACTCGTCACGGCGGATCAGGCCCACAGCGGCAGGAGCATAGATCCCCGTCAGGCCCAGGCCGGGGCGACGTCGAGCCGCGGGTGCTCGAGCAGACGTGCCGCGGCCTCCGCGACCCCTGCATTCTGGAATCGCTCCAGCAGGTGCAGGGCGAGGTCGATGCCGCTCGTCACCCCGCCCGCGGTCAGGACGTCGCCGGCATCCACCCAGCGGGCGCCGGCCCGGACGTCGATGCCGAGGTCGCGCAGGTCGTCGAGCGCTGCATGGTGCGTGACCGCCGGGCGGCCCTCGAGGATGCCCGCCGCGGCCAGCAGCATGGCGCCGGTGCACACGCTGGCGACGACCGTGCCGCGCGCATGGCGGGCGGCGATTGCCGCGGGGATGACCCCGCGCCGGTATTCGGCGTAGGTGCCCGCCTGCTCGTTGCGCGCGACCCAGCCACCGCCCGGGACGACGAGCAGGCCAGGTGTCTCGGAGAGCGTGCCGTGCGGCGTCAGCTCGAGGCCATGGCTGGCAATGACCGAGCGGGCGGGCTCGAGCGTGACGAGACGCGGCGCCATCGGGCTGAGCACTTCGAATGGCCCGATCGCATCGAGCTCGTCGAAGCCGTCGTAGATCAGGATCTCTGTCTGCATTACGTGATCCTGACGCTGGACAGGCCGGCCTGCCAGTGGCAGAATCGACATGTGCCACAAGGATCCAGCCAAACGCACCGCATCGCCGTCCTGGCGCTCGAGGCGGTCGTGCCGATGGACCTCGCGGCGCCGGCGCAGGTCTTCGGCTACCCGGAGATCGCGCCCTACCGGCTCACGCTGTGCGGCCGCGAAGTCGGCGAGATCGCGACCACGAGCGGCTTCGCCGTCGTCGCCTGGCACGGGCTGGAGACGCTGCGCGCGGCCGACACGGTCATCGTGCCCGGGTTCGCACCGCACGAAGAGACGCCGGCCGACGACGTGCTCGACGCGCTGCGCACCGCCCATGCGCGCGGCGCCCGCATCGTCTCGATCTGCACCGGCGCCTTCGCGCTGGCTGCGGCGGGCCTGCTCGACGGGCGCCGGGCGACGACGCACTGGCTGCATGCGGCCGAGTTCGCACGCCGCTGGCCGCGCGTGACGGTCGTGCCCGACGTGCTCTATGTTCACGACGAGCCGGACGTGCTCACGAGTGCCGGGGTGGCGTCCGGCATCGACCTCTGCCTGCATATCGTGCGGAGCGATTTCGGAGCCGCGGTCGGCAACACGATCGCGCGGCGGATCGTGGTCGCCCCGCATCGCACAGGCGGACAGGCACAGTACGTCGAGGCCCCGCTGCCGGACGATCGCGTCGCGGCCGGCTCGCTCGAGCCGACGCGGGCCTGGCTGCTCGAACGCCTGGGCGAGCCCGTGTCGGTGCGGGACATGGCCCGGCACGCCTTCATGTCCGAGCGCACGTTCGCGCGGCACTTCGCGGCCGAGAGCGGCACCTCGCCGCTGCGCTGGCTGCATGCCCAGCGCGTCCTGCACGCGCGCGAGTTGCTCGAGCGCACCCAGCTGTCTGTCGACGAGGTGGCGCATCGCAGCGGCTTCGGCAGCGCGACGTCGCTGCGGACGCATCTCGGCCGCGCGCTCGGGACGACCCCGAGCGCCTATCGCGGCGCCTTTGCCGGCGTATGCACGAGGTAGGGTAGGCGGCGGATGCCGGATCCGGCCGTCACCGGTGGCTGCCTCTGCGGCTGCGTGCGCTTCGAGCTGACCGAGCCCGCCACGGGCGCCGGGTACTGCCATTGCACCCGTTGCCAGCACCGCACGGGCACCGCGGCGTCCGCACAGGCCCGCATCGACGGACGCACGTTCCGGTTGCTCCGGGGAGCCGACCTGATCCAGGCCTGGCAGCACCCGGACGGCGGTTTCGAGAAATGCTTCTGCCGCATCTGCGGCGCGCACCTGTTCAGCCGCAACCCCGATGACGCGGCGCAGATGGCGATCCGCCTGGGCGCGTTCGACGGCGACCCGGGCGTGCGGCCCAGCTATCGCGCGTTCGTCGCCTACGCGGCACCCTGGGAAGCGATCCCGGACGATGGCCTGGAGCGCTTCTCCGAGGCCAAGCCGCACTAGGCGCTCGCTCGACAGCCTCGCACCGGTGCGGCTATTGAAGCGTGTTGCATTCAGTTTGAATGCTGGGATCGCGGCGCGTCGTGGCTCCCGGCGTGGCTCCCGATTTGCACCTCTGAGATCGTGGAGGCGCAGCTGACCGAACCCGCGGTAGCGGCTCGGCGTCGACCAGCTGGCCCTGCGCCGCGACCTCGCGCTCGAGGCCGGCGCGCACCTGGTGCTCGATCCGGCCGACGGCGCGCCCGAGGCCGTGCTCGAGCAGACGGGCGGCCGGGGCGCCGACATCGTGATCGAAGCCTCGGGGGCGGCGCCCGCCCTCAACTCGGCGATCCGCTCGGTCGGCGTCGACGGGCTGGTCGTCGCGCTCTCGTGGTACGGCGGGACGATCGACTCGCTCGAGCTCGGCGCCGAGTTCCACCACAACCGCGTTCGCATCAAGTCCTCGCAGGGCGACCACGTGAGCCCCGAGCTCGGCCGGCTGTGGTCGCTCGAGCGGCGCAACGCGCTGAGCCTCGAATTGCTGGCGGAGCTGCCGCTCGAGGGCTACATCACCCACGAATTCGCGCCCGAGGATGCGGCAGAGGCGTACGCGCGCCTCGACCGCCGCGATCCCGAGGTGCTCCAGTGCGTGTTCGTGTTCGCCCAGCCCGCGGTCCGGTCGCGAGCCGTCGGCGGCTCGGTCGGCGAGCACGAGCGTGCCTGAGCTCTCGGCCTGCATCGAGTGGCTGTTCGGCGAGGCGGGAGACGGCTTCGAGGCGCGCATCCGCGCCGCGGCCGGCGCCGGCGTGCCGGCGGTGGAGTTCTGGGGCTGGCGCCATCGGGACATCGGCCGCATTGCGCGCGCCCTGGGCGAGACCGGGGTGGAGGTGACTGCGTTCGCCGTCGACCCGGCGCTGCCGCTGGGCGACCCGGCCGGCCACGACGCGGTCGTCGCGGCGATCGCCGAGTCCGCAGATGCAGCAGCCGAGCTCGGCTGCCCGAACCTGATCGTGGTGTCCGGCGAGCGCGACGAGCGAACGGGCGCCGACGAGCAGCGCGCGGCGATCGTGGCTGTCCTGGGCCGCGCGGCGCCGGTGGCGGCGGAGCGGGGCGTCGCGCTCCTGCTCGAGCCGCTCAACACCCGCGTCGACCACGCCGGTACCTTCCTCGACTCGACCACCGAGGGCTTCGCCATCGTCGACGAGGTGGGAGCGGCCAACGTGAAGCTGCTGTTCGACCTCTACCACTCGGTCGTGATGGGCGAGCGGATGGAGGACGTCCTGGCCGGGCGCCTCGCCGCGGTCGGGCATGTCCACATCGCCGATGCGCCCGGCCGGCACGAGCCCGGCACCGGGGCGATCGACTGGGCACGGGCGTTCGCATGGCTGGCCGCGCAGGGCTACAACGGCCGGATCGGACTCGAATACGAGCCGCTGGCCTCGACCGGAGACTCGCTGGCGGCGATCCGCCGCTTCCTGCCGTGACCTGCTCGCGGAGCGCTTGACGGGCCGCAAGCAGCCGTGCATCCTTCGAGGACTGGTGAGCAGACCACTCGGGCGGAGAGGGCTCCGATGAAGGACTTGAGCGGGCGAGTCGCGATCGTCACCGGCGCCGCGAGTGGCGTCGGCCTGGGCATCGCCGAGGTGCTGGCGGGCGAGGGTGCGCGCGTCGTGCTCGTCGATCTCGACCCGGCCGCGGGCGAGCGCGCGGCGGCGACGCTCAGGGAAGCCGGTCATGACGCGCTGGCGCTGGGGGCGGATGTCGTCGACGGCGGCGCGGTCGTCGCGCTGGGAGCCGGCGTGCTCGAGCGCTATGGGCGCATCGACATCCTCGCGGCCAATGCCGGGATCTACCACCCGCCGGTTGCGCTCGATGCGATGCGCGACTCCGACTGGGACCGCATCATGGACATCAACGTCAAGGGCGTCGTCCACTCCATCCAGGCCTGCCTGCCGGCGATGCGCCAGGGGGGCTACGGGCGCGTCGTTCTGACCTCGTCGATCACCGGTCCGCTCGTGGGCGCGCCGTCCCTCTCCCACTACGCGGCCTCCAAGGCGGCACTGCTCGGGCTCATGCGCAGCGCCGCGCTCGAGCTCGCGGACGACGGCATCACGGTCAACGCGGTCATGCCGGGGAACGTGCGGACGCCCGGGATCGAGGCGTTCGGAGCGGAGTTCGTCCAGGGCATGGTCGACTCCATCCCGCTCAAGCGGCTCGCCGAACCGGCGGACGTCGGCTGGGCCGTGCGCTACCTGGCCTCCGAGGAGGCCGGCTACGTCACCGGCCAGACGATCGTGATCGACGGCGGGCAGGTGCTGCCGGAGGGCCAGGTCTCGCTCGGCTGAGGGCGCCGGAGGCGCCGTCTTGACGGCATCTTGACATCCATGGTGCGCTCTGGAAAGATCGCCTCAGCCGGTGATCAGACCAGCTTGCATCAGTGTGCTCGCGCCGCGCCGCGCGTCAAGAAAAGTGTGTCACCAGCAGCTGAACGCACGTGCGTGCCTGTGCTCGCTCGACCGCGGGGAGGAACCAAATGGACACCAGCAAGCCCGATGACGTCGATTTCGTCGAGCCACCCGGCGAGGTCTGGGTCGCGCAGACGGAGCTGACGCCTGGAGCGGTCAGCCTGACGGGGGCGATCATGCAGAACGTCACGCACATCGCTCCCGCAATCGCCGCCTTCCTCTTCACCACGACGATCATCGGCAACGCGGGTGGCAGGGCGCCGCTCGCATACCTGATCGGCTTCGTCATCGTGCTGGCGCTGGGCATGTGCCTCGTGCAACTGGCAAAGCACTTCCCATCGGCCGGCGGCTATTTCACGTACGTCAGCCGCACGCTCGGCGCGCGTTCGGGCTGGCTCACGGGCTGGATGTTCGGTCTCTACTCGCCGATCGTCGCCGGCCCGATCCTGGCCTTCCTCGGTCTGATCTTCGAAGGGGAGTTCCAGTCGAACTGGCAATGGACATGGTTCCACTGGTGGATGATGGTGATCATCTTCCTGCCGATCATCACGTGGATCGGCTACGTGGGAATCACGATCTCGGTGCGCACGATCGTGGTCGTCGGTGCGCTCGAGTTCCTGATCGTGCTCGCGCTCGGCCTGTGGGGATTGTTCGATCCGGGCCCCGGCGGGTTCACGTTCAGCGTGTTCGATCCCAGTTACGACCCGGGCAACCTCGTCGTCGGTTCCGGCTTCTCGCTCGCGGTCGTCTTCACCGTCCAGGGATTGACGGGGTGGGAGGCTGCGGTCCCGCTTGCGGAGGAGACCGAGAACCCGCGCCGCAACGTCCCCATCGCGACGATGGCGTCGATCGTGATCGTCGGTGCGATGCTCGTCCTCGTGTTCTGGGGACAGGTCGTCGGCTGGGGCACGGCCGACCTGACCAAGCTGCCGGGGTCGGCGGAGATTCCGGCGCTGACCATTGCCCACCGCGTGTGGGGGAGCTTCTGGGTGCTCGCACTGATCGCGATGTTCACGTCGGTGATCGGCGCGAGTCTCGCCTGCCAGAACGTGGCGACGCGCATGTGGTTCGGAATGGGCCGCGCAGGCGCTCTGCCCGCCGCCTTCGCCAAGGTGCATCCCACGCGCAAGACGCCGACGAACGCCGTCACGGCGCAGTTCATCGTGTCGCTGGCGCTGGGCCTGATCGTGCCGCAGTGGATCGGCCCGGCGAACGCCTTCATCCTGACCGTCGGCTACATGCTCGTGATCGGCGTGATCTTCGTGTACATCATGGCCAACCTCGGCGTCATCGTGTATTTCTGGAGGCAGCGCCGGGACGAGTTCAACTGGGTCCTGCACTTCATCTTCCCGGTCGGGACGAGCGCCGTGCTGATCTACTCGCTCGACAAATCGTTCAACCCGTTGCCCGCGTACCCGGGTAACTGGGCGCCGTGGCTCGTGATCGCATGGTTCGCGCTCGGCGTCGTCATCCTGGGCGTGCTCAGGGCGCGCGGCGGGGAGGATTGGTTGCAGAAGGCGGGCCAGATCACGTCGGAGCGGCCCGAGACCGCCTCGGAGGCGGCGCGCCGGCCCGGAGCGCTGGGAGCGTGACGCCGGCAGGCAAGGTGACCTGAATGGATCGACTGCACAGCGCCCGGCAGATGATCGGCCGTGCGCGCGACGAACCGGTGACTCCGGCTCTCATTCTCGACCTGCCCGCGGTCGAGCGGAACATCGCCGAGATGGCACGTCGCATGGCCGCCCTGCCGGCTGCGCTGAGACCCCACGCCAAGATCCACAAGAGCCCCATCGTCGGCCAGATGCAGCTGGATGCCGGGGCCATCGGCCTGACCACGGCAACCGTGTGGGAAGCCGCCGCGCTGATCGATGCCGGGCTCTCGGATGTCCTGATCGCGAATCAGGCGATCGGCCCGGTGAAGGCCGCCGAGCTCGCCCGCATCGCCGGTCTGGGCCGCGTGATCGTCGCCGTCGAGAGCGAGGTCAACGCTCGCGAGTTGTCGGAGGCAGCCGCGAGCGCGAAGTCACGGATCGACGTGATCGTCGAGGTCGACGTGGGCCAGCATCGGTCCGGGGTGCGTTCGGTCGAGGCGGCGCTCGAGCTCGCCGCATTGATCGGCAGGCTGCCGGGACTGAGGCTGCAGGGTGTCCTCGGGTACGAGGGCCACTGCATGCTCGAGCCGGATCGCGCGCTGCGCATCGAGAAGGCCACAGCGGCGAACGGGGTGCTGATCGGCGTGGTCGATGCGTTCGAGCAGCAGGGCCTCGCGACCGAGATCGTCGCCGCCGGCGGCCTCGGCACGTGGGACATCACTGGCGCGAACCCGCGCATCAGTGAGATCCACGCCGGCTCCTACGTTTTCACCGACGCCTTCCATCGCACGCTCGTGCCGGGCTTCGACATCGCCCTGACGGTGCTGGCGACGATCATCTCGCGCACCGGCGACATGGTCGTCATCGACGTCGGCCGCAAGGCCATCGGAATCGACCGCACCCCGCCCGAGGTCGTGGGTGACCAGGGCGCGATCCGGATCGAGTACGGGCAGCACTTCATCCACGAGGAGCACACGGCGCTCGAGCTGATCCCCGGCTCGCAGCTCGGCGTCGGCGATCGCGTCGAGCTGATGCCCGGGTATGCGCCGACCACCGTGAACTTCTACGACTTCTACTACGTGGTCGCCGACCACCGCGTGGTGGACGTCTGGCCCATCCATGCCCGCTACGGCAGCGCCACGGCCGGCGTCGGGCCCGCGCCGGAAAACGGCTGATGATCAGACCAGTTGAAAGGAGCGCGATGGCAGGGGTGACCGCATGACGGACAGCCGCACACCGGTGCGTTCGTATCGCACGAATTTCGAGCTCGACGAGGATCCGATCTCGGAGGGCGGAATGTGGCTCAACGGGCGAAAGGACGGTATCGACTGGATCGACGTCATCTCGAAGAACGGCGAGGCGTTCGGTGCGGTCAGCCGCATGGGCGTTCCCGAGCGACGCTCCGAGCAGGGAAACCTCGAGGCTGAAGATGCCGCGCCCGTCGGCGACTACGACGATCCGACCGCCGTGCTCACAGGGGAATGGGGCAAGAACCAGCATGGCAAGGGACGGGTCTTCAGCCGGAAT
>JALYLC010000422.1 GCA_030774435.1 Actinomycetota bacterium | reverse complement strand
GACTTGCTCCGCGCGCAGATCGCGTTCGCCTCAACGCACGGGAGAGATGCGCCTGGGCTGCTGCTCCGCGCCGCCCGCCGGCTTGCGCCCCTATCACAGACGCTCGCCTGTGAGACTTATCTTGAGGCTCTGTCGGCGGCGATGTTCGCGGGACGGCTGGCGGCGCCGGGCGCAAGCGCGCTCGACGTGGCTCTGGCCGTGAAGGCCGGCACACGTCCGCTTGCTCTCGTCGGCCTCGAGTTGTTGCTCGACGGACTCGCGACGCTGTTCACCGACAGCTACGAGGCGGCCGTTCCGATCCTGCGCCGGGCGCACAGCGGGTTCGACGGTGGCGACATGCCCGCGAGTGAGCAAGTGCGTTGGAAGTGGCTCGCGACCGTCTTGTCCATCCATATGTGGGACGACGTTCGCTGGCAAGCGATCTCCGAAGCGCACGTGCAGATCGCCCGGGAGGCCGGTGCGCTCGGTGAGCTTCCGCTCGCGTTGAGCCAGCGCGTCTATGCGCATCTCTTCGCAGGCGAGCTGACCACGGCGGCGTCGCTCGTCGATGAGATCCGGTCGGCGAGCGAGGCAACAGGCAGCAACCTGACGCCGTACGGCGCGGTGGGACTCGCCGCAATACGCGGCCGCGAGGCCGAGGCGATCTCTCTGATCGACGAAAGCCGTCAGGACGCGACGCGGCGAGGTGAAGGCGTCGGACTGTCGGTGCTCGACTGGGCGCTAGCACTGCTCTACAACGGCCTAGGCCGCTACGACGAGGCTCGGGTGGCGGCGCTGCGGGTCACTGAGTTTCCGCACGACCTCAGCACATCGAACTGGGGGATGGCCGAGTTGATCGAGGCTGCGGTCCGAGCCGGAACGCCCGAGCTGGCCGCGGACGCCCGCTTGCGTCTTGCGGAGGTGGCCAGGGTGAGCGGGACGGACTGGGCCCTCGGGATCGCAGCGCGCTCGGAGGCGCTCTTCGCGGATGACGACCGAGCCGAGGAGCTCTACGTCGAGGCGGCCGACCGGCTCGGACGGTCTCGGATCGCCATCGACCTCGCGCGTGCGCACCTCCTCTATGGCGAATGGCTGAGGCGCCAACGCCGACGCACCGATGCACGTTCGCAATTGCGGTTGGCCCACGGCCTGTTCTCCGAATTCGGCATGGAGGCGTTCGCTGAGCGCGCGCGCGTCGAGTTGGAGGCGACCGGCGAGCGCGCTCGCAGCCGCACTGTCGACACTTTGGGTCAACTGACGCCGCAGGAGGCGCAGATTTCACGCCTCGTGGCACAGGGACACACGAACCGCGAGATCGCCGCTCAGCTGTTCATCAGCCCGAGCACGGTCGAGTACCACCTGCGGAAGGCGTTCCGGAAGCTCGGCGTGAAGTCGCGCACGCAGCTCGCGAACCGGTTGCGCGGCTAGGTATTTGGCGGTCCTCGCGGTGATCGGCGAGGGTCACACGGTGAAGGATGTGGCGGCCCGGTGGGGGTGTCGCGGCAGATCCGGAAGATCGACCGTCGGGCCGTCTGCATGAACATGCGGGCTCGGCCGGGCGGCGAGGAGAGCCGTTGGCGACGTGCGGTCAGACTGATACCGCCGCGCCCGCGGCCCGTGGCGCGTTCGCCGAGCGTGGTCACACTCGGCCCGGCTTGCGCGTCAGTGTGGTGACCAGCAGAGGTGAAAGGTGGAGGCCATGGACCAGACGGACATGTTCGAGGCTGAACGACCGCGCCTGGTGGGGATCGCGAGCCGGGTGCTCGGCGACCACGCAGAGGCCCAAGATGTCGTGCAGCAGGCGTGGCTGCGGCTGCACGGGGCGGACGTCGAGATCGACAACCTGCCGGCCTGGCTGACGACCGTGACCACTCGGCTGTGCCTCGACCGGCTGCGCTCACGCACCCCCGTACCCGTAGATGACGTCGAGCCCGGGGAGACCGTCAACGATCCGGCCGACGACGTCGCGCTCGCCGACACCGTCGGTTTCGCCCTGCACGTCGTGCTCGACCGGCTCTCCCCGCGCGAGCGGGTCGCCTTCGTGCTCCACGACAGCTTCGGCTTCGAGTTCCCGACGATCGCGGCCGTCCTCAACACCACGCCGGCTGCCGCGCGCAAACTGGCCTCGCGGGCACGGGCCAAGATTGCCCAGCCCCATCCCGAGGACCGCCTAGCCGACTGGGAAGTGGTCGACGCCTTCATGGCCGCAGCCAAGAACGGCGACTTCGACCGGTTGCTACGGCTGCTCGCACCGGACGCCGCCGTGACCGCTGACGACGCCGCGGTCCTGGTCGGCACACCGCGGAAGATCGAGGGCCGCAACGAGGTGGCGACGTTCTTCAACGGCAGCGCCAAGGCCGCGCTCCCGGTCTTCGTCGGTGACCGGCCCGGTACCGCCTGGTTCCACCTCGGCGCGGCCAAGGTCGTCTTCGACTTCACCGTCAACGACGGCCTCGTCCGGGCCATCACGTTCCGCGCTGCGCCCGACGTGCTCTCGCGAGTCGTGCGCCGCGACGGCGGTCGGCCACGAGGCTGACCAGGTCACACCCGTCCGTTTCGGTCGTCAGCACCTCACGACACCCAATTAGAAGGAGACAACCATGAAGACCATGACCTGCCGTGCCCTCGGAGGTCCTTGCGACCTCGAGCACCACGGCGACAGCGCCGACGACGTCATCAAAGCCCAGGACCGCCACCTCAAGGAGGCGGAGAAGGCCGGCGACGCGACCCACCAAGAGGCCCGCGACGCCATGAAGAGCCGCTGGCGGCACCCGAAGAAGTCGATGGGTTGGTACCGCGACACCAAGCGGGCCTTTGCCGCCCTCCCCGACGACTGACACCGCTCTCGGTCCTCCGTCACGCCCCCGCGACACAGGGACGCGGAACAGGGCGCGGCGCGGATGCGCCCGCTCATCGGCATGACGCGCGGACAGCGGCAGATCCGGACGTTCGATCGCGCGGATCTCACGCGGACGGGCGTCCGCAGGGATGCGGCGCGCTCTTGTCCCCGCGCGAAGGCCGTCTCGCTCACCCAGCTTTCGAGTTGATTGGCAAAATTCGGACGCTATGTGTTGCAAGTCTGCCCTTCATGATGTCGTGAGCAAGGACGCAACGGCTTTGCGGCATATAGCGGAGCGGGAAGTGTTCGCCGAGTGATCTTGGTTGGACTCGGGAGCGCTTTCAGACAGGGCTCGCGGGGTATGTCTCACAGCGCTCGCTGACCGTGCGGCAGTCGCTCATCTGCGTCGCGGGTGTGCCGGCTCCACGGCGACGTCTCAACGGGCTCCGCAAGCAGGCGGTCGACTCGGCTGGCAGCCATGAGACGACCTCCTGCGGGCCCGACGAACGGCAGCTACGAGGACTTGCCCCTCAGAAGCGGCTCGCCACTCAAAGGCGTCGACCACCAGACTGCTACTCGGCGGCTGCCGTGTGGTGGTGCGAGTGACTGTCGACAAATGACTTTCCGGCGTCGAGCTCGGCGAGGTCGCGCACCGCGTAACGGTGATGCTCGGCCTCTTCCTTCAACACCACCTTGAGGCAGCGGCGCACGACGTACTGCTGGTCGGGATACGGGTCCGCCGGCTTGCGACCGCATACCCGATCGAGCTCGGCCTCGGTGAGCGCGTCGACGACCCGCCGCATCGTAGCCATGCGGGCGAGCCGCGGCACGAGCACCTCGTCGAGCGTCGGGGTGGCTTCGAGGGTGAGCCCGAGCTTCGCCGTCGCGTCGGGCGGCATCCCGCCTGCAGGGAAGCCCAACGGGTGGTACGGCGCTTCCTCCTCGAGCACGGCATTGCCGAGCCAGGCATCGCCGGCGAACAACAGGTGCCGTTGGGTCTCGACCAACGACCACTCGCCGTTTACCTGCTCATGCAGCTTGGCCTCGGACAACAGCCTGGCGCGGTCGACCGTCGCCGCCCACAGCGCCTCGATGGCATCCCAAGCAGCCCGGTAGTCATCGGGGGACGTGGCATCACGCGCCAGCACCCGCGTGGGGTGCTGCCGGTCGAGCTCGGCCTCGACGTAGGCGGTCACGTCGACGTCGTTGACGACGAGACGCTCGAAGTCGCCACCGAGGTAGACGTCGCTCCCATAGCAGTCGACGATCTTCAGACCGCTAACCTCGCAATCGCGGATCGTGAGGCCGGCAAGGTCGCACAGGTGGATGCGGGCACCACGGAACTGGTCACTCTGGACGTACTCAGCAGCCATCAAAGCAGTCTCCTGCAGCCGTCCCGTCCGCGCCACGTTGGGTGACCGGCGCAGCGGACGCAGTGTGCGGTGATCCGCCGGCGACCGCTCCCTACCGGCCTCGTCGATGTTGATGCCGCAAGTTCGGCCGGAGATTCCGGCGCAGAAGGTACGGGACTGTCGAGTACGTAATTACTGGCCGCGTCGGATCGCTCGCTGGCACCTTCTAGCACTGACCCGGTGCCCACAATCTGCCCACACCGCAGCATGGGGTAGCGCTACTTGACGCGAGCGAACGAGAGACGCTTGGCCAGGTCGCTGGGGAGGAGCCCCAGCCGCGGTCCGTTCCTCGCTTGCTCATAATCCGTCGGTCGTGGGTTCGAGCCCCACCACTCCTGCGGAAACGTGTTGTTGATGAAGCCAATTGTTGCACCATCCCGTGGGGTGTGACTGCGCTTTCGCTCCACGGGCACGCAGCCGCCGCGGCGTGGGAGGCGACGTGAGATCGAGGAGTCGCCGATCTTGACCATCGAGCTGAGCAGGCTCGTGCGCCGCTCGGGTCGATTTGGCGTCGCGTTGGGCTGGAACAACGTGGCCGGCGGGGCGTTCGCGTGGGCGGGATGCGCCCCCGGCCGCATGCCGGCACGGCCTCGGTGGTCGACGGACCCGGTTATGGCGTGTCCAGGAAATCGTGGTGGCGATCGTGTAGGTCGTTTCTGTGCTTGATCGTGATGATCTGACCGATGAGCAGTGGGCTGGGCTGGAGCTGCTGTTGCCGAGTGCTGGGCCGCGTCGTGGCCGGCCGTGGAGTGATCACCGCAGGGCGCCGAGGCGGCGGGCAATCGTCCCATGAGCAGGGCGCCGTGACGGCGGCCAGCGCGAAGAGTGTTGGCGGGCGGGGTCCGCGCTCACCGTCACCTCACCCGCTCGCAGCCGTCGCTGGCGTCGCCGCCACCGGAGGACCCCAGGCAGCGGTCGGTCCCCTCGCCGCCCTCTTGGAAGTCGGCGCCCGGCCCGCCGTCGAGGCGGTCGTCGCCGGGGCCGCCGGAGAGCACGTCGTCGCCGGTGCCGCCGGAGAGTCGGTCGTCGCCGGTGTCGCCGTAGACGGTGTCCTCGCCGGCGCCCGCGGTGATCGTGTCGTCGCCGCCGTCGCCGTAGATGGTGTCGTTGCCGCCTTGCGTCGCGTCGATCAAATCATCGCCTCCGCCGGCGCAGATCACGTCGTCGCCGGGGGTGCCGGTTAGGTGGTCGCTGCGCGAGGTGCCCGTGATCGTGCAGCCGCGCGGGTCGGCGCCGAACTCCTCGACGCCCATGACCGGCCGCAGGGCGGACTTGTAGTCGGGCGTGACGAACGCGCTGCGCAGCATGTCGGCGGCGAGGGCGTTACCGACGGCAGCCATGATCATGCCCTGGTCGAGGGAGAGATAGGAACCTGAGACGACGCCCGTGTCGACGTTGACGCTGTCGCGGAACCCCCAGGACCCGTAGAGACCGGGGAAATCGCCCGCGAGCCGCTGGAGGTTTGCGAGCGTCTCCTTGGGCGCGAAGCGCAGGGCGAGGAAGGCGGCGTGCGGCGTCACGACGCCGTTGGTGTATGCCGACGGGGGCGGCTCGGGCTTCGGCGCGCGGCCGGGGCAGCCGGCGAAGCCGGCGTCGACCAGGGTGTTGTCCTCGTTGGAGGGGTTGCCGTTAGGATCCATGCCGATCGCGTCGACCCCGTACGCCGCGTAGCCGCCCTCGGGGGTGTTCGACGGCGAGAAGCCCCAGTAGCCGTAGCCGGCCTGCACGAGGCCGTGGTGGATGTGGGCCTGGACCGTGAGCGGGTGGTTGACCGCCCAACTGCCGGGCGCCCAGCGCTCCTCGGGGACGAACAGGGCGGGCATCAGCGCCTCGAACATGCTGCCGCCCCAGGACGGCATCACCCGCGTGGCGTTATACGGGTAGGCGCCCTCGAACACGTTGACGCCGAAATACGCGCGGCTCACGCCCAGGGGGCGGGTCTCTTGCCAACTCCAGTCACAGGTGTCGGGGAAGGATCGCCAGGCGCCGAAGTAGTGCTTGAGCGGGAGCTCGCCCTTAGCGATCCCGATATAGCTGGCGATGCGGCTCTCGCTGGCGATCGTGTCGTAGCAGCACGGCGACTCGCCGTCGCTCGGCGCGTAAAAGAAGGCGATCCGGTTGACGGCCGGCCGGTAGTAGAACCCGAAATCCATGCTGTCGAACAATGCGCCGGCGCGCGCGGCCAACTCTGGCACGCTGCGCTGGACGACCCGCAGGCCGGTGGCGAGCCAGCCGTTGTCGACCGAAGACAGGATCGGCTTCAGCGGCGCACCTGTCGGCGGCCACACGGTCAGTTTCACACCCGTGCGGTAGTCGACCCAGTTGTAGAACTGGCCGCGGTAGCGCTCCATGTGCTCGAGCGTCCCGATCGTCGTGGACAGGCGCGCGACGATCTCGGCGTGGGTGATGAGCCCGAGCCGCTCGGCAACGAGCGCGCTCCACATATAGGCGCCGATGTTGGTCGTCGAGGTCTGTACGCTGCGCGTGCCGTCGGCGCTCAGGCTGTCAGTCGGCAGTCCCGACACGGGGTCGGTCATGGCAACGAACGAAGACCACGTGTCACGCGCGTACTGCCGGAGTTGGTCCCCGGAGTCGCTGGTGGCCGCCGCCGCGCGACCGCTCCAGGTCGGCGCTGGAGCCGGCAGGAGCGCCAGCAGCGTGACGAGTCCCGCCAGGCTGGCGACGCGACGCAGCCACATCGACCTGATCGCCATGAGTGCCTCCTTGCTCGGAGCGCAGCCGGACGGATCTTTGCGGACGGCGAAGGGTTAGAACATTCGGCGCCCGGGGCGAGAAGTCATGTTATAATCCGCGTCAAAGACGGAGATGGGGAATAATACCATACGGGCCTTCGGGGGCAGGACGCCCGGGTGCGACACGGTTGAGCCGCGGCCACCAGGAGGAGGAGCCATGAGACTTCGTGGACGTCGGGCAGTGATCGGGGCGACGATCGTGGTGCTCAGTCCGCTGGTCGCGGGCGGGGTGGCCGCCGCCAGCCGCCCCAGCGACGCGGCCGCACTGCAGCCGACGAGGACCGCGGCCGACCCGGGCATCGAGACCAAGGTCAACGACCTGCTGTTGCAGATGACCGTCGACGAGAAGCTGAAGCAGCTGGAGCTGATCGGGGGCTGGGCGATCACCGACGCGGACGCGAAAGCCGGCGTCGGCTCGGTCCTAGGCGCCGTGGACCCGGCGCAGATCGACCACCTCCAGCACGTCGCGGTTGAGCAGTCTCGGCTGCACATCCCGATCATGTTCGCCTTCGACACGATCCACGGCTACCGGACCGTCTTCCCGATCCCGCTGGGCGAGGCGAGCAGCTTCGACCCGGCCGTGGCGACGGCCGACGA
>JALYLC010000421.1 GCA_030774435.1 Actinomycetota bacterium | reverse complement strand
CACCTCGAGTGCGACGGCCTCGGGCGTGACGTCGAGGACGATCACTTCGACGTCCTGCAGGCCGGCCTCGTCTGCGCGCTCGCGCAGCAGCGCGGAGGCGCGCTCCCAGTCGCCGGCCGCGATGCGGGCGCGCACCCGTACCACCTCGCCGCCGCCGCGCAAGGTGCTGCTGACGATTGCCTTCTGCGCCAGCAGCGCGTTCGGAAACTCGATCGAGGTGCCGTCATCGCTGCGCAGCCGCGAGTAGGAGAGACCGATCTCCTCGACCGTGCCGTCCTGGCCGTCGATGCTGACGCGGTCGCCGAGACGGATCGGCTGGCTGAAGGCGAGCACGATCCCGGCGACGACGTTCGAGAGGGTTCCCTGCGCCGCGAGGCCGATCACGACGGCCACGACTGCGGTCGACGCGAAAGCGGCGCTCGCATAGTCCTTGGTCGCCTGGAACTGCCACAGGACGACTCCGGCGATCAGGGCGACCACGAGCGCCATCGCCAGCCGCAGGAGCGTCCGCGCCCGCGTCCGGCGCGACGCGCGGTCGCCCGGCAGGTGCTGCACGATGCGATCCACGGCTGATTCCTCCGGCGCGCGCACGTCTTCAGTCTAGGGCGCTTCGAAAGCCTCGCCCCCGATCGCCCGCAGGCCGCGCAGGGCGGCGCCTAGACTCCGGCCGTGCGCCGCCGCTCCGGTCCCGCCGCCTGCATCGTCGTGCTCGTCCTCTGCGCGCTCGTGGCGACGGCCTGCGGCGCCAAGCCCGAGCCGACCGCCGGCAAGCTGGACACGACGTATCCCGCGAGTGCCAAGGACGGATCGAACCGCATCATCACGGTCGAGGCGCCGCCGCGGCTCGTGCTCGTGGTGACCGGAGGTCCGCAGCGACTGCTCGCGCGCCTCGGGGTGCGCGCCGCCGTGGCCCCGGCCGACGTGACGGTCGCGCGCATCACCGCCGCGCATCCCGACCTCGTCGTCGTCGGGCCCGGCATCACGGCCGCGGACGAGGAGCGCAACAACACGTTCATCCGCAAGCTCACCGTGCCGGTGTTCGTCATGCCCGGCGCACGGCTCGAGGACATCGAACACGCAGCCGTCGCTCTCGGCGTGCTCACGAACCACGCCGAAGCAGGACGCGCGCTTGCGCTCAAGCTGCGGAAGCAGCGCCAGGACATCACCGGGCGCCTCGAGGGTGTCGCGCCGCTGAACGTCTACGTGGACGCCGGCTTCGGCACGAGCATCCAGCGCACGACGTTGCTCGCTCACCTCCTGCAACTGGCCGGAGCGCACCTGGTCGGCCCCTCCAACGGCGTCGCCACGGTCAACGCCACGATGCTGCACAAACTCGACCCCGACGCCTACATCGCGACGAGCACGAGCGGCGTCACGCTCGCGCGACTGCGCTCCCAGCCGAGGCTGCGCACGCTGCGGGCCGTGACCGCCGGGCGCGTCTTCATCGTCGACGCCGCGGCGGCTCGGGCGGACACGACGGCCTATGCGCTGCTGAACTCGCTCGCCCACTCGCTGCATCCCACCGTCATCAAGGCGTGACGCGCCTCGGCGCGGTCACGTTCGACGCGATGGGGACGCTCGTCGCCATCGAGCCGCCCGCGCCGCGGCTGCAGCAGTCGCTCGAGCGGCGCCTCGGCCTGGCCGTCGATCTCGCGCGCTGCGAGGCCGCCATGCGGGTCGAGATGCGTCACTACCGCACCCACTGCACGGCCGCCCGCGATGCACCGGCGCTCGCCGCCCTGCGGCTGGAATGCTCGTCCCTGCTGGCCGACGCCCTGGCGATCGAGGTTACGGGAGCCGAGCTGCTCGCCTCGCTGACCGACGCCATCTCCTTCTACGCCTACCCCGACGCGCAGCCGGCGCTCGCGCGGCTCGTCGCGGCAGGCCTCAAGCTCGCGGTCGTCGCCAACTGGGATATCTCGCTGCACGACGTGCTCGCGCGTCTCGGGCTCGCACGCTCCTTCGGGGCCGTCGTCACAGCCGCGGCCGTCGGCGCCTCGAAGCCCGACCCGAGGCCGTTTCAGGTTGCGCTCGAGCGCCTCGGAGTCGAGCCTGCGCGCTGCGTGCACGTGGGGGACGACCCGCTGACCGACGTCGCGGGTGCGGAGGCCGCGGGGATCTCCGCGCTCCTGATCGATCGCAGCGGTCGCGCGGCCGATTCCCTGCGCGACCTGACCGAGCTCGCGACGCGCCTGGGAGTCGCGGCGTGATCCCGCCCGTCGCCCGCGATCCCAGCCTGCGCGTGCCAGGGAGCAACGTCGCGATCGTCGCGGGCTTCGTGATCGTCTCGTACTTCGCGATCGGGGCTGCGCAGTACGCCCTCGTGCCCAAGAACGCCGACGTCATCTACTCGCCGACCGCGATGCTCCTGACGATCGCGCTGTACGGGGCGATCGGCGCGGCCGTGCTGTGGGCGGCGCGGCAGACGGGTGACGCGCGGCGCGCACTCGGGCTCGTGGCGCCGGCCTCGTGGCCGCGCGCCGTCGGTCTCGCGCTCCTGACGGTGATCGCGGCGCTCGCCGTGAGCGCCCTGCTCGAGCCGATCC
>JALYLC010000420.1 GCA_030774435.1 Actinomycetota bacterium | reverse complement strand
ACGTATTAGGCGGCGAGGGTGGTGGGCTGGCTGGTGTCGGTCTTGGCTAGGAGCTTGTGGAGGTCGTGGCGGCTGAACTTCCATTGGAAGGGCGCGGCGGCCGAAGGCGAGGAGGTGCTGCTCGAGGCTGTCGAGGTCTGGGAAGTCGTTGGGTGTGACGACCTTGCGTTGGACGATTGAGAAGTAGATCTCGGCCTGGTTGAGCCAGGAGGCGTGGATGGGAGTGTGCACCACGATCAGGTTCGGCCAGGCGCCTTGGAGGCGGTCGATCGAGCGTTTGCCGCGGTGCGCGGAGCCGTTGTCGGTGATCAGGAAGACGCGCTGGGCGCGCGTGTAGGGGTGCTGGGACATGATCTGCTCGACGAGCGCGTCGAACGGCTCGATGCCGTCCTTGGTAGCGCAGCGGTCGAAGATCTTGGCGCGCCGTGCGTCCCAGGCGGCCAGGTAGCAGAGCGCGCCCTTGCGCTCGTACTCGTGCTCGACCTTCTGGCCCTCGCCGGGCCGCGCGGGACGGGTGGCGGCGATCCGTTTGCGCGCCTGGATCGAGGGCTTCTCGTCGGCGCAGACGACGTAGTCGCCGGGATGGAGGCGCTCGCCCTGCCAGGAGCCGGCGTAGAGGTCGAGGATCGGGCCGGCGCGCTCGCCAAACAACGGGTCGCGCGGGAAGATCCAGGAGCGGTGCTGCCAGGGCTTGATCGCGTCCTCAGAGAGCCAGCGCCAGACGGTCACGTCGCTGATCTGCTCGACGATCCCGCGCCCGATCGCCTCGCGCGCCAACTCTGCCGCTGACCAGCGCGATAGCGGCACGCCGCTGGCGACGGGCAGCTCGCAGGCCATCGCGATCACCTCAGCGCGCACCTGAGGGGGGAAAAGTCGGCGGCCGGCCCCGTCGCGGGCGGTCCTCCAAGCCGGCCAGGCGCGACTCGAAGAAGCGCTTGCGCCACTGCGAGACGACCTCGCGGCGACAGTTCAAGCGCGCCGCGATCTGGTCGTTGCGCAGCCCCTGGACGGCCAGCAGCACCATCTGGGCGCGCGCGACCTGCCAATACGGCAACGTATAAGAGCGCGCCAGCGACTCCAGCACAACGCGCTCCTGGTCGCTGAGCTCGATCCGATACGGACTGTGCCTAGGCATCAACAACCCCCACCAGCGGGACAGGATGCCACAAACACTAGACCCGAGACCGGACGGCTAATACGTGCTGTTACTTACGAGCAAGACCACTTAGAGAGACCCAGGCAGGTCAGGCCGGGAGTGGACGATTCAGCGTTCGAGTGCGGGTAACCCGCAGTCCACGATTCGGCGTTTTACGGATTCCAGCGAATGCTTGTGAGGCGTAGCGTGAGTGGATGCGGCGACATCCGCCCTCGAGTTGGTTGGCGTGACCGACGATTGCGATCATGGCGAGCTCGAGCTCTCGACCGACTCCGCGCCCGATGACCCTGACGTGACGATCGCGCCCTACGGCCCGATCATTCAGCGCGGACGATGCGGTGCATGTCGCGCGACGGTCACGCGGAGATATCGCGTTGACGGCTGGGGGCCTTGGCAGGCCGACGAGAGCGAGCCCTGACAACCCCCGACTTGGGCAGACGCGAGTGTCGCCGGCCACGTCCGACGCGACAAGTCTGGCCCGCACCGCGCCTCGCATCGATCGCACTGCGGCATCCCCGCAGGTGCGGAGCGGTGCGACGCCGATGCGGGTGCTCGGCTCGGTGGAGAGACTGGGAGATGATTCGTGTAATCGAGCGGGGAGAGTTCCGATGAGCGTAAGGACATTCATGGCCACCGCGACAGCGCTCGGAGCGGCTGCTGCCTTGCTGCCGGCTGCTGGCCTGGCGGCTCCGGGCAGCGCCAGCCTTGTCATTCGTCACCAGTTGCGTGGCTGTCACGAGTGGTCGCTCAACGGCGGCAAGTACAGCGCAACCCAGGCAGTCAAGCTCTCGCGCGGCGGCTCGCTGATGATCACCGACAACGACCTGATGCCTCACCAGCTGATCGTGCTGAGCGGCTCCGCTGTCGCAGAGCGCCTCATAAAGCCCGGCAACCCGACTATGGGCAAGATGACGGCTCCCTACAAGGCAGGTCTCATGCCCCACCTGGGCGCGACCCTGCGGGTCACGTTCAACAAGCCCGGGGTCTACAAGCTGCGCACAAAGTCCCTCGAGGACTACGTGCACCTCAAGACCGTCGGCACCGACAACGTCCTGCGCGTCACCGTCGTCGTGAGCTGACCTGGCTTGCAGCGCGGCCTGGGCGCGGCGCGACGGTTGACCGGATCAGGGGCTAACGTGGCGGTCGAGCACGAAATACGGGTGCGCGACCTTAGACTCCGGTTCGGCGCGCCCGAGGTGTTCGTCGCCCAATGCTCCTGCGGATGGCTCGGCGAAGAACGCAGAGGGCCATCCGGAGCGCGCAAGGCGCACTGGGGCGGCCGACACCACCTTGAGGCCGCGCGCGCCGAGCCGCACAGGCGCCCTCTCGCCTAGCGAGAGGCGTACGTTGCACGTGTCCGGCGGGGGTCGGTGCGCTGGGCGCCTGCGCCTGCCCGGTCTGTGGCTCCTCCGATCGGAGGAGTGTCCCCGGCTCCGATTCGATGTAGATTCGCTCTCGGGTGCACCGTGGCCCGTCTATTCCTCCCCCTCCCTCGAGGCGGGTCGCGCGTGTCGCCACGATGGCTGGCCGGTGCCCGGTGAGAAACGTGGGAGCGGGGCGACCCCCCTCGAGGCCCGCTCGAGCCTCAAGCGCCGCAGCGATCCGGCGAAGCTCGCACGCGCCTCCTCGTCTCCACGCTCGAGCTGCGCCAGGCACACCGCCAGGAGCTGAGCGTCCGAGAGCGTGATGAACGACCGCTCCAGGCACGCGCGGCCGAGGAACCGCACCGCAGCAGCGTCCAGCTTCCCCGGATCCTCGCTCGCGATCAGAACGAGGAGCGCGGCCGCCTCATCGAGGCCGACGTGCGGCAGATCAGAAGCCGCTGTGCGAGCCGCCAGCAAGTCACCGCCGGCAAGCGCGCGGCGCAGTCGAGTGAGCGGAGATCCCTGCGCGGTCACGAACACACGTTCGTAGCAGATCGCGAGCCATCGAGCCGGGCTAGTCTCACGGACATGGATGCACTGCTGCCCGGCGGGCGCGCTGCCGGCGAAGGAACGAAGGCGTTCCAAGCGTTCACGGTCTACCGCGAGCTCGGCCCTGCGCGGAGCATCGCGAAGGTGGCACAAGAGTTGGGCAAGAGTGAGACGATCGTTGGGCGCTGGTCGGCCGACTACGGCTGGGTCGAGCGAGCCTCCGAGTGGGACGATTACGCCGACGCGCGCGCCAGGGAGCGCGATCTCGCTGAGCGCGGCGAGGCTCTGCGCAAGATGAACGAGGAGCACGCGCGGGTCGGCCGCAGCGCCGTAGGCATCGCCGGCCAGAAGCTCGCGGCCTACGACTTGCACGCCGAAACGGCTGAGGCTCGAGCCGCGGCGCGGACGGCCATCGAGGCGCTGTACGGCCATCCCTACCCCGAGACGATCGACGTCGACGGCGAGGAAATGTCCGACGACCGGGAGGCGCTCGGCCTAGACTCCGAGGACTGACGCGATCCTCACGAGCATCCACGTCCACCAAGGCGAAGAGGCGGCGCCCGCCCGCGGCGCCGAGCTCGAAGCCGCCGGCCGCCGCATCCTGCGCGCTCACCTGCGCCGGTCGAAGCGGCGTCGGGTCGAGACGGCGGCGCCCGATCGCGGCCAGCAGGCTCCGGTGCCGCTCGCCCCGACAGCATCGACAGATACGGGTGCGCGGCTTTTTGCGCGGCTCTGAACTGACTCGATATGACGCTCTATGACGCTCCGTGCAATCGGCGCGCCTGACGAGAGAGCGGCTTAGATGCAGGCTTTTCGCCTGGTGGTGCGGGACAGGGGCGACAGGGCTCGAACCTGCGACCTTCGGTTTTGGAGACAGCGCACGTTCGAATCTGCCAGCGCGGTTGCGCCACCGTCCCGCTCCCGTTCCCGCTCCGAACTTATCTCGCGGCCTCGAGCGGGCAGCACAACCTCCGGCATGAGGGCCAGCGTTCCTTAATGGGCTTTCGAGCACGATCTTGCCGCCGAGCGCGGGCCTGCTGGGCCAGTCAGTGGGCCAGGCTCCGGAAACGCAGCGGAGCGAGGGCGTCACAAAGTTCTGGTGCGTATCCTGGCTCTGATGATGCTCGCACCGCCAGGACCAGCAGCTTGTCGAGCCGATACTTGTGCCCCGGCCGATCGCTGACGACCGGCGCTGAACGGTGTCAATCGACCGGTTTTGCGAGCCTCGACCGGCGACCCTGGTTGCGTGTCGGGGTCTGCGAGCGTTTTGCGTCAGGCTTGAGGCGCCTGCAGGCCTGATGGCCCGCCAGTGCTCGCCTGCTCAAGCGCCTTGAGCGCGAATTCGATCGCCTCCGGAATCGTCAGCGCATGGCCCTCCGCCCGCGCTCGGGCAAGCGCTGCGGCGCGGCCTTCAGTCACCGCCGCGAGGACGTGGGTATCGACGACTTCGTGTTCGAGGTCGTTCCAGCTGCCACCGCCGAACTCGTGCATCGCTTCGCTCGCGCCCACCATTCGGCCGGCTCCTTCGTGGTCAGAGCGGCTCATGAGAATGGCAGCGGCGACGACGAGTGCTTCGGCGACATTGCGCTGCTCGCCCCGGTCGCGCTGTACGGTCAAATTCTCGAGCACAAACGACCTGGCTCCTTCGAAGTCGCCCGCGAGGGCTTCGATGAGACCGAGGTTACCGAGTGCGTGCGACAGTCGGGAGCCATCGCGGACCCGGCGGGCGGCCTCGACGTTGCGCAAGTGATAGCTACGCGCGGCGGTGAAGTCGCCTTCGAGCATGGCGACCCATCCGAGGTTGTTCAGAACCTCGGCGGGCTGGTCGTTGCCCATCGCGAGGTACGTCGCGCGCGATTGCTCGAGCAGCGCTCGTCCGTGACTCCGCTCGCCTCCCACGGCGAGGGCGGTGCCCGCATAGTTGAGCGTTTCTGCACGCGCCCAAGGCTCGGTCACGCGCTCGAGGACGGCGAGCGCCTCGCGCGCGAGCCGGACCTGCTCGTCGGCTCGCTTGGTTTCAATCGCCACCCAACTGAGCCTCGTGAGCGAGACGGCCAGCCAGGGCTCGTCGCCGAGTTCGCGAAAGACTCGCACGGCCTCTTCGAAATGCGTGCGCGATCGCCGCATATCGCCCTCGAAAAAGAGCAGTTGTCCGGCGGCGTGCATGGCCCGTGCCGACATACCCGGGTCTGCGCCGACGCGGTTCTCAAGGCTCGCCTCGAGCGCGCGCAGACCCTCTTTGGGGTGCCGCGCTTCCCAGAAGATCCAGAGTGAGCTCGTGCGGCGAAGGGCGCTATCGACGTGCCGGGCTTCCAGTAAGAAAGCAAGCGCAGCTCGCAGGTTGTCGAGTTCCAACTCGAGACGATCGAGCCAGGCCAGCTGGTTCGGCCCCCACAGCTCGCCGGATGCGCGCTCTGAGAAGCTGACACACCAGTCGGCGTGTCGAGCGCGGAGGTCGCGCTCCTCACCACGGTCTGCGAGCCGCTCGAGGCCGTACTCGCGGATCGTCTCCAGGAGGGCAAGGCGCCCCTCCTGACGACGTACCAGGCTCTGCTCGACCAGCGCGGCCATCTCGTCCAACCTCACCTCACAGACGATCTCGGCCGCCTCGGCCGAGAAACCGCCGGCGAATACGGCGACGCGCGCGAGAGCCCGTTGTTCGCCGGCGTCGAGCAGTCCATAGCTCCAGTCGAGCGTCGCGCGCAGCGTCCGCTGGCGTGCGGGAGCATCGCGGCGCCCGCTGGTCAGCAAGGAAAGACGCGTGTCGAGGCGGGCGAGCAACTCGGGCAACGGGAACAGTCGGAGGCGAGTTGCCGCGAGCTCGATCGCGAGTGGCAGGTTGTCCAGCCGGGCGCAGAGCGCGATCGCTTGCTCGCGAAGGTCGCCATCGAGGCTGAAGTGCGGGTCAGCGCGGCGCGCGCGGACAATCAGCAGCTCGAGTGCGTCGTTTGGCGTAAGCGGATCGACCGGCTGTTCGCACTCGGCTGCCAGCCGGAGCGGCGCACGACTGGTCGCGATGATCGCAAGCTGCGGACAGGCGGCGATGAGATGCGCGATAACGGCTACACCGCCCAGGAGCTGCTCGAGGTTGTCGAGGATCATGAGCAGCTGCTTCTCGCCAACGAACGCGGCGATGACGTCGACCGTCAGCACTCCGCTTGTCTCGCGCAGGCCAAGCGCGGCCGCGATCGCCGAAGGGAGTAGCGCGTGATCCGCGACGGGCGCCAGATCACAGAACACGACGCCGTGCGTCATGCGCTCGAGGAGCTCGGCACCGGCGCGCAGCGCGAGGCTCGTCTTGCCGGTCCCGCCCGGCCCGGTGAGAGTCACCAGACGCTCACGCTCGTCAACGAGGAGACCGACGACCGCGGCGACCTCCTGCTCGCGTCCGACCAGCGGACCGTCCAGCGGAGGGATGTTCACGAAGCGCGCGGACAACGTGCGAAGCGGCGGGAAATCAGCCTCCAGACCACGGCCCGCGAGCTGGTAGACGCG
>JALYLC010000419.1 GCA_030774435.1 Actinomycetota bacterium | reverse complement strand
GTCCAGTCTCTCGTGGGGGAGCGCCAGGCTGTGCCGACGGCCCTGGACGTTCCCACGGTCTGGATCATCGTGAAGCCGATGAGGATGTTTCCGGCCTGGTCGATCGCGACCGAGAGATCCTGCGGGGTAGTGGCGCCGGCAAGGCCCGCGTTGACGGCATCGGCGGGTCCGAAGGACCCGACCGCGGCGCTCAGACGCGAAGCCCAGATGGTGTTGGCGACGCGGTAGACCAGGACTCCGGATCCGGCGTCATTGAGCGTGACGTGTGGATCGCGTGCTGCATCGGTGGAAATGCCGTGCCTCAGGGTGAACTCGAACGCGCCCGTCGCCGTGGCCCGGTATCCGAGCGCGAGGTTGACCGTGCCGGACTCGCCCGCGATCACCGCCGCGCCCGACGGGTTGACGACGAGCTGCGTGATGAGTGCCGGCTGGACCGTCATCGTGTCGTCAACCTGGTTGAGCGTCGTGAGGCTGGGCGCCGCAGCGGCCGCGGGCCACGTGGCGATGGTCGTGACCGCCCCTGCGCCGTCCGACCACACGGCCGTGACGTTGCCGGCGCCATCGACGCCCGTGAGCGCCGTCAGCGGGGACGCAGAAGCCCCGATGGCCGCAGGGGCCGACCAGGTTCCTCCGGCGGGCCGTCGAGCGAGCAAGAAGCGGCCGCCGGCCGCGGAGTCCCACCAGACCGCCGCGGCGTCACCCGATGCGCCGATGGCGATGCGAGGGGAGCTCGTGATCGCATTGCGTCCCGCGCCCGTCACCGTCCCGCCCGCACCGGCGCCGACTCCTCCGTCGCCCTCGCCGTCGCCCTCGCCGTCGCCGTCGCCGACGCCGACGCCGCCCTCTCCGTCGCCGTCCCCCAACCCGCCAAATCCGCCGCCGCCGCCACCGCCGCCGCCGATCGGGATAGGCTGAGCCGGGTGGGAACGGGACGCGAGCGAGGAGGTGCGAAGGTGAGGGGTTCGATGCGCATTGCGGCCGTGGTCGCAACGATGGCAGCGCTGGCCGCGGGGTCGCCCGCAGCGGGCGCGGACACGACGTGGACGAAGGTGTCCAGCGACTACAACGCCAACATCGTCATCCCCTCGCTCGGCCTGACCGGGTCCACGGCGGTCGTCGCATGGACCCAGGAGACCGGCCCGAACTCCGCCGACATCAACTCGGTCAGCTTCACCACCTCCCCGACGCAGGACGTCATCGGCGCTGCCAGCAACAAGGCGGCTGTCGCGTGGGCCCAGCTCGACTTCAACCAGGCGCTCTACCCGGCTCCGGGAGGGGGCTTGCAACTCGTCTTCAACGGCATCCACACGATCGTGACGGGCGACCCCCTGAACGGGATGGTCACCTCACAACGCAACGCCGACGGCACCTGGGCGGCGCCGTTCTTCGTGTCGAGCTCGAGCGCCTCGCCATCCACCGCCGTGCTCTCGGGCGCCACGCCGCTCGTCGCCGGGTACGCCACGCAGGGCATCGAGATCTTCAACGCGTCGGTTGCGCATGGCCCGGGGGCATCCGACTACAACCTGCAGCCCCAGATCGGCAACTGCTGCGGGTACTCGCCGAAGATGGCGCTCGACAGCGCCGGCCACCTGTGGATCGCGTGGTACTCCAACGCGACGGGCGCTACGGGCATGTACGTGCAGCAGCTCGATCCGACGACGGGGGCACCGATCGGCACTCCCGCCCTCGCTCCCAACAGCGAGAGCAGCAACAACAACAGCTTCGCGGCGGGGCTGGCGTGCGCAGCCACCTGCCGCCTCGTCTACGGAAACTCCCCGGCCGCCGGGCCGGCCGACGCGATCGTCTCCTGGTGGCCGGGCCAGGGCGCGCCGACGACCATCGCAAACCTCGCGGGCACCGGGCAGGGCGCCGGGCGCGTGCTCACCGCCGCCTATCGCGCGGACGGGCGCCTGTGGGTCGCGTGGTTCGACGGCAAGACCTACCGCGCGACGCTCGGCGACGCCACCGGCGCAGGCGGCGAGGCGCAGGATGCGGGCATACCGAAGGGGACGCCGGGCGGCGCCTACGCGCTCATCGGCATGGCCGTCGGCGACAACCTCCTGCTGGCTGCGAACTACGCGTGGAACGCGACCGGGACCCTGCCGTTCGCGGTGTTCGTGAACACGATCGCGCCGCCGGCTCCGGTGACGAAGGCGCCGGGCCCGCGCGACGTGTCGCTGCAGAAGACGCCGGGCGGAAAGGGCTTCCGCATCCAGGTGCAGTACACGCTGCCGAAGGCCTGCACGGCCAAGACGCCGTGCACGCTGCGGGGCGAGTTGCGCACGCGCACCGGCCGCCGCCTGTACGCGGCGACGCCGCTGCCCGGGGACACGAAGCTGGTGCTCGGGACGCGTGGGAAGTTCGCGGTGCCGAAGGGCAAGACGGGCAAGATCCGCTTCTACATCACGGTCAGCAAGGCGCAGCTGCTGAAGGCGCCGTTCTCGACCGAGGGCGGTTCGCGCGTGGCCGAGACGCGGCTGCGTGTCTGGTACACGGCCAAGGGCTCCAAGGAGGCGCTCTCGGTGCGTGACGGGCGCATCAAGGTCTCGATCGCGCGCATCAAGTCGGGCGCGCTGCCGGGCCTCTCCGGGATCTTGTAGGAAGCTCTCACAGAATCAGCGCGGCGTTCGCTTCGAGACCCCCGACCACACTCGCTGATTCTGTTCGAGCTTCTGGCCCGACCGCAACCGGCCGGAGGCCGCGCCCCTATCCTGGGGAGCCGTGAGTCGCCCGCCTCGCACGGGGGCCGCCCCCGAGGCTCCCGAGCGGCGCCGCATGGCGGTCTCGACCGCGCTGTTCGCCGTTGCCACAGGCGCGAGCCGCCTCGTCGGCATGCTCCGCGAGGCTGCGGCCGCATGGATCTTCACGGTGCAGGGCGAGGCGATCAACGCCTTCACCGTCGCGTATCAGATCCCGAACCTGATCCGCTCGCTGGTTGCGGATGCCGCGCTCGGCGCAGCCTTCGTGCCGATCTTCAACGAGCTCCTCGCGAAGGGGGAGAAGGAGCGCGCGTGGCGGGTGGCCTCCACGGTGTGGTGGCTCTCGTTCGCGGGGCTCTCGGCGGTCACGGGAATCGCGATCGTGCTCGCTCCGCAGCTGCTCGGCCTGTTCGGCTACCACGGCGCGCTCGGGGTCGGGCTGGCGCGCGTGATCTTCCCGACGGTCGTGATGCTGGGCCTGAACGGCCTGCAGACGGCGATCCTGAACGCGCTCGACGAGTTCTTCCTGCCCGCGATCGCGCCCGTCGCCTGGAACATCGTGATCGTGGGCACGCTCGCGCTCGGCCTGCCGTTCCTGCACACGACCGACACGCGGCTCTACTCGTATGCCATCGGCATCCTGCTGGGCACGGCCGTCCAGCTCGCGATCCCGTATCCGGCGATGCGCCGGATCGGCCGCCTGGCCTGGTTCTGCGACCCGCGCGACGAGGCCGTGCAGCGCGTCTTCGCGCTCATGTTGCCGGTCACGCTCGGCCTCGGCCTGATCAACCTCAACCTGCTCGTCAACACCTGGTTCGCCGCCCGCGTCGACCGCAACATCGGCCCGGCCGCGGTCGACAAGGCCTTCCGCATCTACATGCTGCCGCAGGGCATGTTCTCGGTGGCCGTGGCCGCAGTGCTGTTCCCGGCGCTCTCGCGGCGAGCGGCCGCGCGCGACGGGCCGGGCTTCCGCTCGCTGGTCGGCTCGGGCCTGCGCCAGATCGCGTTCCTGCTGATCCCGGCCGCTGCCATCTGCGCGGCGCTGGCCACGCCCATCGTCCGGCTGTTGTACGAGCACGGCAGCTTCACGTCGCACCAGACGGCCGTCGTCGCCTCCTGCCTGGCGGCCTTCTCGCTCGGACTCGCGTTCAACGGCGCCATGTTGCTGCTCAACCGCGCCTTCTTCAGCATGCAGCGGGCCTGGGTGCCGACCTACGTCGCGATCGCGAACCTGACCGTCAACGCCACGCTCGACTGGGTGCTCTCGCGCTCGCTCGGCGTCTGGAGCATCCCGCTGGCGACTTCCATCGCGAACATCTTCGGCGTCATCCTGCTGTACATCGAGCTGCGGCCGATCGCGGGCCGCCTGGACGAGCGCGACCTGGTGCGCGCGCTCGTGCGCATCGCCGTGGCGACCGCCTTCGCGGTGGGGGCGGCCTATGCCGTCTGGCGCGGCCTCGACTCGCTGCTGGGCGCGTTCGTGCCGCTACAGGTGCTCACGCTCGGCGCCGGCCTGGCTGCGGCGATCGGCGTCTACATGGTGGCGGCGAGGGCCATGGGCATCGAGGAGCTCGACGACGTACTCGCCCTTGTGCGCCGCCGCCGCGTGGCTCGCGCGGCGGATCCCGAGTAAAGACCCTGCGAAGATGTGAGTGTGGAGCAGTCCCGCATTCGCAACTTCTCGATCGTCGCGCACATCGACCACGGCAAGTCGACGCTGGCCGATCGCATCCTGCAGCTCACCGGCGCCGTCTCGGAGCGCGAGATGCGCGAGCAGATGCTCGACTCCATGGATCTCGAGCGCGAGCGCGGGATCACGATCAAGGCCCAGGCGGTGCGCGTGCCCTGGACCTACGAGGGCGAGCTGTACGAGCTCAACCTGATCGACACGCCCGGCCACGTGGACTTCAGCTACGAGGTCTCGCGCTCGCTCGCGGCCTGCGAGGGCGCGGTCCTCGTCGTCGACGCCGCGCAGGGCCTCGAGGCGCAGACGCTGGCCAATGCGCATCTTGCGATCGACAACGACCTCGAGATCGTGCCGGTGCTCAACAAGATCGACCTCCCGGCGGCCGATCCCGACGAGGTCGCGCGCCAGGTGGTGGACTTCCTCGGCGGCGGGGTCGACGACGTCCTGCGCATCTCGGCCAAGACCGGGGTCGGCGTGGGCGAGGTGCTGGACGCGGTGTGTACGCGCATCCCTCCGCCCGCGGGCGATCCGTCGGCGCCGGCGCGCGCGCTCGTGTTCGATTCCGTCTACGACCAGTACCGCGGCGTGATCGCGTTCGTGCGCGTCGTCGACGGGGCCATCGCGACCGGCGACGAGATCGTCGGCCTGCAGAGCGCGACGCGCATGCAGCTCGAGGAGATCGGGGTGATGACGCCCAGCATGCAGCCGATCGATCGCCTCGAGGCGGGCGAGGTCGGCTACATCGTCACGGGCATCAAGGATGTCTCCGAGGTGCGCGTGGGGGACACCTTCACGCATGTGCGCGGCGGCGCGACCGAGCCCCTACCGGGCTACCTCGAGGTCAAGCCCATGGTGTTCGCGGGGCTCTTCCCGACCGACGCCGACGGCTACCAGGACCTGCGCGACGCGCTCGAGAAGCTGAGCCTCAACGACGCCTCGCTGGTATACGAGCCCGAGACCAGCCAGGCGCTCGGATTCGGCTTCCGCTGCGGCTTCCTCGGCCTGCTGCACATGGACGTGGTGCGCGAGCGGCTGGAGCGAGAGTTCGACCTGGACCTGCTCGTCACGACGCCCAACGTGGCCTACGAGGTCGAGACGACGCACGGTCTCGCCGAGGTGCACAACCCCTCGCAGATGCCCGACGCGAACGCCATCGTCGAGACGCGCGAGCCCTACGTGAAGGCCTCGCTGATCGTGCCCAAGGAGTTCGTGGGCACTGTGATGGAGCTCGCCCAGGACCGCCGCGGCGAGTTCGACCACATGGAGTACCTCTCGCAAACGCGCGTACAGATCCTCTACGAGCTGCCGCTGGCCGAGATCGTGCTCGACTTCTACGACCAGCTCAAGAGCCGCACGCGCGGCTACGCCTCGTTCGACTACGAGCTCTCGGGCTTCCGCGCCTCCAACCTCGTCAAGCTCGACATCCTCCTGAACGGCGATCCTGTCGATGCGCTCAGCCTGATCGTGCACCGCGACCGTGCCTATGCCGCGGGCAAGGGCCTCGTCGACCGACTGCGCAAGGTCATCCCGCGGCAGTTCTTCGACGTGCCCATCCAGGCCTCGATCGGCTCTCGCATCATCGCCCGCGAGACCGTCAAGGCGAAGCGCAAGGACGTGCTCGCCAAGTGCTACGGCGGCGACGTCACGCGCAAGCGCAAGCTGCTCGAGAAGCAGAAGAAGGGCAAGAAGCGCATGAAGATCATCGGCACCGTCGAGGTGCCGCAGGAGGCGTTCCTCGCGGTGCTCTCGCTCGACGGCGAGGGCGCTCGGGCGAAGTAACGGCCGTGGTCCGCGTCGCGGTCATCGGCCACGTCGAGTGGGTGCAGCACGCGCGCCTGCACGAGCCGCTCGAGCGCGGCGAGATCATCCAGCTGCACGACACGTTCGAGGAGCCCGGGGGAGGCGGGGGCGTCGCCGCCCGCTCGCTCCCGGCGCTGGGAGCCGAGGCGCGCTTCATCACCGCGCTCGGCGACGACGCCGCTGCCGACGAGTCCGAGCGGGTACTGCGGCAGGACGGCTGCGACCTGCGCGTCGTGCGCCGGGCGAGCCCCCAGAACCGCGTCACCACGCTCGCGGAGCCGAGCGGCGAGCGCACCATCCTGCTCCACGG
>JALYLC010000418.1 GCA_030774435.1 Actinomycetota bacterium | reverse complement strand
TGGCGGTCATTGCTGGAAGCCGGTGGACCGGCCGAGCTCTGCCAGCCGTCGCTCGAGGAGGCGCCGCTCGGCGTCGTCGTGCACCAGCGCCAGCGCACGGCGGTAGGCGTCGCGGGCCTCTGCAGTGCGACCGAGGCGGCGCAGCAGCTCGCCCCGCGTCGAGTGCAGGTAGCGGTAGTCCTCGAGGGCGAGGCGATCGACGATGTCGAGCCCCGCCTCGGGACCCTGCTCCTCGGCGACCGCGACGGCCCTGGTCAGCTCGACGACCGGCGAGTCGGTGAGGCGGGCAAGCTCGCCGTAGAGGGCAGCGATCTGGGGCCAGTCGCGCGGCTCGTCGGCATGCAGGGACGCAATCGCCGCCTGCACGACGTAGGGACCGCGGCCGTGCAGAGCCAGGGCGCCGTCGAGCACCGCCCGCCCATCGGCGATCTGCGCTGTGTCCCAGAGCGAGCGGTCCTGGTCGGCGACGCCGGGCGATCCACGTTCGGTTCGGACATTTTCAAGCAGAGCGCCTCAGGCCCTGAGCCCACCGCGACAATTCGCTCGATGGGCCGCCCGCGATCGAAGCGTGCCGGCCGCGTACGTTGTTCGGCGGCGGCGCCCCCGCGTATCGCGCTCACCACCGAAGCCCCATAATCTGCGGCCGTGGTGACGAAGCGGATCGCCGAGAGGGATCGTTGGCTGCTGGCGTTTGCTCCGAGTGTCGGCCGTGAGGCCGCTGCGCGCTCGGGCGCCGCTCTGTTCGTGATTGCGGGCGTTCTGGGGCTGTTCGCGTTGGCGTTCCCTGGTGGAAGCGGCTCGAGCGCGGTCGCCGGCTTCGCAACCTCCTTCTGCGCTTGTGCCTTCGGCGGCGGACTCTGGTTTGCGGGGCGGCATCTGTCGGCGGTTGCGTACCAAGTGGTGGCTGCCGTCGCTGCAGCCCTTGCGAGCGTCAGCGTGTACTTCGGCGGCTCGGAAGGGTGGCTGAACGGGTTCTTCTTCTTCTGGATCGCTCTCTTTGTCGCCTATTTCTTCACGCTCCCCGCCGTCGTCTTGCAGACGCTCGTGATCGGCATCCTCTACGTGCCGGCACTGGCCCTCAACGGAGAAATCCGCCATGCCGCGCTGATCTGGTTTCTGACGACGACAACGGTCGGAGTGACCGCCGCCGTGGTCGCCATCCTGCGCGAGCGCCTCGAGCGGGCGCTGCTGGCGGAGCACCGAGAGGTCGAGCATCTGCTCGAGCTCGATCGACTCAAGGACGACTTCATCGCAACGGTCTCACACGAGCTGCGGACGCCGGTGACCGCGGTCTACGGGGCGGCGGCGACGCTTCTCCGCCCCGGATTGCCGACGCATAGCCGCGAGCAGCTGTTGCGCGTCTGCCACCAGGAGGCTTTGCGGCTGGCGGAGCTCGTTGAAAGGCTGCTGGCGTCGGCGGCCGTCGACCGCGGCCAGTTGAGCGTCGAACTCGCGGCGATCGACCCGGCACTCCCGACGCGGGAGGCAGTGGAAGCGGCGCGCGTCCGCGACTCGGCCCGTGCAATCAAGTTCGACAGCCATCACGCCGCCGCTTCGGTGATGGCCGATCCAGCGCGCTTGCAACAGGCCGTAGCGGCGTTGCTCGACAACGCGCTCAAATACTCTCCGCGCGAGATGCCAATCCACGTCGATGTGAGCCAGGCCGAGGGCCGTGCCTGCATCAGCGTCAGTGACTACGGCCGCGGAATCCCTCCGGGAGAGCGCGAGTATGTGTTCGACAAGTTCCACCGGCTCGACCCTCAGATGCGGAACGGCGTGAGCGGCAGTGGCCTCGGGCTCCACATCGTCCGCGGACTCATCGATGCCATGAACGGTCGCGTTTGGATCGAACCCACGCGCCCAGACGGGAGCGGCGTCACCGTCATCGTCGAATTACGGTCCGCCGAAGCGGCCGGTACGGATCAAGGATCCCGCGGCGACTAGTACAGAAAAGGGGTATGCGGCCGCCTGATCGCTGCCGATAGGCAAGGTGCCATGCGTGCGGCAACCTTCATTGCAGAGGGGCCATTGTCGATGCGGCGACAGGCCGCGTTGTCGTCGATAGCCGCCGGCCACCGCTGCGCGGCAGACGACGGACGCGCTGGTGCGGGTGCAGCGTGACCGTTCGCTGCTGCTCGGCCCGCACGTCTTGGAGGTCGCCGGTCGTCGCCGAGGCGCTGATCGCGGTAGTCCGCGAGCAGCAGACCGAGCTCAGCACGCTCGACGCAACCACGCTTGCGTAAGCGCCCGGCTTCCGGCAACCGAACGGCCACGCGGGCTGGCTTCAGGCCGGCTCGGAGACAGCTTGCGCGTCGGCGACCTCTCGCGTGTCCGCGCGAGCGTTCTGTCGCCTGGACAGGGCGAGGAACGGCATCGCCAGGGCCGAGATCCCTGCCCCCAACAGGTAAGACG
>JALYLC010000417.1 GCA_030774435.1 Actinomycetota bacterium | reverse complement strand
GCCCGGTCCGCGAGATGCTCGCCGAGAGCCTCGGCGACCGGACGCTGTCGGTCGCCTACTGGCTGCCCGAGCGCAAGCTCTTCGTCGACGAGGCGGGACACGTGGTGCGCATGCCCGAGCCCGGTTCGGGCCGCTCCTGGACCGCCGTCGAGCGCGCCGGCCGCCGCGTCGCCGCGATCATCCACGACGCCGAGCTCGCCACCGGCCCGGAGCTGGTCAACGCCGCCGCCGCGGGCGCCGCGCTCGCGATCGACAACGAGCGGCTGAAGGCCAACCTGCGCGCGCGTGTCGAGGAGCTGCGGGTCTCGCGGGTGCGCATCGTGGAAGCCCAGGACCACGCGCGCCGCCGCATCGAGCGCGACCTCCACGACGGCGCGCAGCAGCAGCTCGTCTCGCTCTCGCTCGACCTGCGCCTGCTCAAGAGCAAGCTCAACGGCAACGAGGCGGCGGCCGCGAGCGTCGACGCGCTGTCGGAGAAGCTCGCCACCGCGCTCGCCGAGCTGCGCGAGCTCGCCCGCGGCATCCACCCCGTGATCCTCACCGAGCGTGGGCTCGTGCCGGCCGTCGCGGCGCTGGCCCAGCGGGCGCCCTTGCCGGTGGAGGCGAACATCTCGATCCACGACCGCCTCACGCCCGCGATCGAGTCCGCCGCCTACTTCGTCGTCGCCGAGGCGCTCACCAACGTCGCCAAGTACGCCCAGGCCGAGAACGTCATCGTCGACCTGCGCCGCCAGGGCGATGAGGTCACCGTGCTGGTGGAGGACGACGGCGTCGGCGGGGCCGACATCGAGACCGGCACCGGGCTGCGCGGCCTGGTCGACCGGCTCTCCGCGCTCGACGGCACGCTCGAGCTGCGCACGCCCGCCGGCGGCGGCACGCGGCTGATCGCGCGCATCCCGTGCACCGCCGGCGACCTCGTGTCCGAGTCGATGCCCGACGACGACGAGGAGCCCACGCCGTCGGAGGTCAGCCGGTGAGGCGCTGGACGCTGCTCGCCGCGGCGCTGCTCGTGCTCGCGCTCGCCGCGACGGGCTGCGGCAAGGTCGCAGAGGTCCGCGAGCCCGACGTCTTCGCCGGCGAGGGCATCAAGCCCGCCCCGGCCGCCGAGCGGCGCGCGCCGAACGGCGAGCGGAGCATCCGGATCGCCGTCGTCACGCACGGCCAGGCCTCGAGCTCGTTCTGGGCGATCGTCAAGAACGGCGTCGACGCCGCCGCGCACCAGATGGGCGTCTCCGTCTCCTATCGCTCGCCGGACACCTTCAACGTCGAGCGCATGAAGGCGCTCGTCTACGAGGCGGTCGACTCGCGCCCCGACGGCCTCGTGGTCTCGATCCCGGACCCGGCCATCGCCCCGGCGATCCGCCGCGCGGAGCGGGCCGGCATTCCCGTCGTCTCGATCAACTCGGGTGCGACCGTGTGGCGCGGCCTCGGGGTGCTCGCCCACGTCGGCCAGCGCGAGGAGCCGGCGGGCTACGCGGTCGGCAAGCGGATGGCGGCGGCCGGGGTGAAGCACGCGATCTGCGTCAAGCAGGAGGTCGGCAACCAGGCGCTCGACGAGCGCTGCGCCGGCTTCGCGCGGGCCATGCGCAAGGCGGGCGCGACGTCACGCAACTTCGGGATCACGATCGAGAACCGCAACGAGGCCGCCCCCAAGCTCGCCGCCGTCATCGCGGCGCGCAAGGCCGACGGCATGCTCACGCTCGGCGGGGACGCTGCGGCGGCGGCGCTCGACGCCAAGAAGCTCGGCGGGCGCGCGACCGGGGTCAAGTACGCCACCTTCGACCTCTCGCCCGAGATCCTCCAGGCGGTCAAGGACGGGCGCATGCTGTTCGCGGTCGACCAGCAGGCCTACCTCCAGGGCTACATGCCGATCGTGATGCTGACCCAGCAGATCCGCTACGGGCTCTTCCCCTCGATGGACCAGACCGTCTCCACCGGGCCGAACTTCGTCACCAAGGCCAACGCGGACCTCGCGCTGCGGACGAGCGCGCGCGGGCTGCGCTAGCTACTTCCCCCGGATAAACGGTCCGGAATGAGAACGGCCGCGCCTCGGGTGAAAGAGCGCGGCCGTCTCGGTGATCGGGTGGGTCCGGATGGGTGAGATCCGGATTTCGGGGATGCTGTCAGGGGGTTCGGATGGCGAGCGTGTCGAGGTTGTAGGCCAGGATCGCCCAGGCCGCCCAGGTCTTGGCCCCGTCGTGGCCTTTGAGGCGTGATCGGCTCAGGCCGTAGCGGCGTTTGAGGTGGCTGATGCGGCCCTCGCAGCCGACGCGGAACTTCGCGAGTCTGCGGTTGGTCTTGCGTGAGCCGGCCGACTTTCGGCCGGCGATGAACAGCCGCTCGGGTGGTGGCAGGTTCTCGGCGACGGGGCCGGGCTGAAAGCCGCCGTCGAGCGCGATCTCGCGCGGCGTGATGTCGAGCTCGTCGAGCCGGGCACCGGTGCTTGGCAGCAGGTTGGACTCATTCGGCGAGCCGATCTCGGTGCTGGCCGGGAGGATCAGGCCGCGGGCGCCGCGGCGGGTGTTCTCGCAGATCTCGGTGACCTGGATGACGGTCCCGAACTCGGTCGGCGCTCGCAGCTTGCCCTTGCGGATCGGGCGCGCGTCGGGATCGGTCATCGAGACCAGCCGATCGGTGATCTTCTCGCCTGCGACGCGCCGGATGATCTGCTCGCAGACCTTGCCTGCGCGGTCGGCGACCTGCTCGATGCGTTCGGCCGCGCGCAGCTTGGCATCGGCGCCACGTCCCCGCGCGCGCAGGCGCAGCGTGGCCGCGAGCCGCCGCGCCTCCCGGATCGACCGGGCGGCCAACTGGCCGGCCTCGTCGGTCAAAGCCAGCGCGACCTGCTTGCCCTGCCCGGTCCGGGCGGCCAACGTCCGCGACAACCGCCGCAGCCGCTTGGCGACCGACCGCGAGCGATCCCGGACACGCGGCGCGTCGGGCCCGGCGAGCTCGCTCACCCTGGCGGACTCAGCCGCCAGCAACCGCGTCGCGTCGCCCGCCAGGCCGAGATCGGTCGGGTAGCGGATGTCGGACTCCACCACCGTCGAATCGATCCGGACCGCCCGAGCCACGAACCGCCGCTCGGCCTGCTCGCCCGTCGCGCGAGCGACCACGGCCATCGTGATCTGCTCGATGACCTCGGGCCCCAGGCGACGCACGAGCTTGCGGATCGTCGACTCGTCCGGAACCCGCTCAGTCAGCGCGATCCGGCAGAAGCGGCGCAGATGCAACGAGTCCGAGACCTCCCGCATCAACGTCTCATAGCCCCACCCGCGCGAGCGCGCCTTGACGATCATCAACCGCACGAAGCGATCCATCGCCACCGACGGCCGCCCGCGATCACGCGACTCACGCTCCCACGCCGCGTCGATCGGCGCCAGCAACGCCCGATCGTCAAGCAGCCGATCCAACACCGCAAGATCGCGCGGCAACTCGCCCACCTCCACCGGCAGCCCGAGATCAAACAACGACTCCACCTGCCCACCCGACAAGACCAACACCCAAACCCCCCATGATTCACCCGATTTACAGGCAAATCATCCCAACCAAGGCGGACAGAACCGCGAACAGCGACAACGACTATTTCCGGGGGAAGTAGTCAGCGCTGGGCGACGATCACGAGCCGTGTCGCGGGGGTGAACGGCGCGGCGTCGAAGCCGCCGAGGCAGCGCACCTGCGCGAAGCCCGCGCGGTCGAGCATCGCGAGGAGCTCCGTCGCCGCGTAGATCCGGACGGAGTAGGTGCGCGACTCGCGCGCACCCGAGCCCTCGATCAGCGTCTGCGTCGTCTGCATGACCCCCGACGCGGCATCGAACGCGTGCTGCTCGAGCAGCAGCCGCCCGGCGCCCAGCCCCTGCCAGACCTGCTCGCCGTCCTCGCGGACGATCAGGTCGCGGTGCGTGGTCTCGATCACGAGCCGGCCGCCCGGGCGCAGCACGCGGCGGACCTCGGCGAGCACCCGGACGTCCTCCTCGTCGCCGAGGTAGCCGAGCGAGGTGAAGAGGTTGACCGCCGCGTCGAAGGACTCGTCCTTGAGCGGCAGCTCGCGGTAGTCGGCGCGCACGAGCTCCAGCCGGCGCTCGCCGTCCGCGCGCCGCCGCGCCTCCTCGAGCAGCGCCTCGGAGCGGTCGACGCCGACGACGCGGAAGCCCGCTCGAGCGAGCGGCACGGCGTGGCGGCCGAACCCGCACGCCACGTCGAGCAGGTCGCCGCCGTCGGGGCAGCCCGCGAGCTTCGCCGCCGCGAGCGCCTGCGGCTCGGCGTCGCTCTGGCGCTCGTCCTCCGCGTAGGCGCGCAGGTAGAAGTCGCTGAAGAACTCGTCCCAGGTCTGGGCCGGGCTGGGAGTGCGGCCCTCCACGTGGGCGAGTCTAGGTGCCGGGCGTTCGCCGGCGGAGCCGAAACGTTCAGCCG
>JALYLC010000416.1 GCA_030774435.1 Actinomycetota bacterium | reverse complement strand
AGACCCGCCGCGTGCGCCCGCCGTCCTGGATCCGGACCTTCTGGAGGTTCGGGTTGAAGCGGCGCTTCGTGGCGACCATCGAGTGGCTTCGGGACTGGCCGAACGCCGGCCCCTTGCCGCAGCTGTGACAGACCTTTGCCATCGCCGACAGCGGATGGTAGCCATCCGCCTGCCCTTTGCGCGATGATGGATGCATGCAGGGACCCGGCCTGCTCCGCCGCTTGCCGCGCGGATCTCGCACCGCGGGCTCGATGTTTGCCGTCTGCGCTGTCGCGCTTGCGGCGCCCAGCGCCGCCCCGGCCTTCGTCAGCTCACAGGTCGAGAACGGGCGCCTGATCGCCCGTAGCGACGGCGGCGCCGACATCATCAAGGTCAGCTGTGGCACCGACCTGCGAGTCAAGGTCAACGGCCTCGACCCGAGTCAAGGGGCCGCCACCTGCGCGGACATCCGGCGCGTGCGGGTCCTCGGGTTCGGCGGCCCTGACACGATCAACTTGACCCGGGTAGGCCCCCGCAACGGCTTTACGAACCATGGGCTGCGCCGTCCCCACAGCGTGCAGGCGTTCGGGGGAGCGAGCGCCGACCGCATCAGCGGAAGCCGTCTCTCCGACCTGCTGGCCGGCGGCGACGGTCACGACACGCTGCGCGGCCGCGACGGGAACGACCTGCTGCGCGGCGGCCCGGGATCGGATCGACTGATCGGCGGCAGGGGCGCGGACCGGCTGCTCGGCGGGCCCGGTCAAGACCAACTGGTCGGCGGGCCTGGCAACGACGTCCAGATAGATCTCTGATCACAGCAGCCGTACCAGGTCGGCCACAACCGCCTCCGCGGGCTCAACCGCGGTGACGTCGCCGACCGCGCTGCCGGCGTACATCGCCATTTCGCTCGCGTCGTGGTCAACGCCCTGGTAGGGGGGAACCGGCTGCCGCCAGCCGCTTTGCTGGGCGGCATCGATTGCGGAGCGCAGGACCCGATGCGGAGCGTTCTCCCAGTTCTCGCCGAACCATTCGGTCAGCGTCGTGTCCTTCCCGTCCGCGGCGAGAACGGCTCGCACATACTCGAGATGGGCGCCGGATTCCGGGCAGGCCAGAAATCGCGTCCCGACCCGAACTCCATCGGCGCCCGTGCGCATCAACTCGGCGAAACGTTCTGCGGTCGCCACGCCGCCGGCCGCAACAACTGGAATTCGCACCGCTGCAAGGACGGAGGGCATCAATTCATCCAGCGGTTGTTTGCCCCGCACGTGTCCACCCGCCTCGATTCCCTGTGCGACTACGTAGTCGCAGCCGCACTCCTCTGCGGCGGCTGCTTCGGCGGCAGATCCGACCTGCCAGCCGGCGAGCGCACCGCCGCGATGTGTCTGCTCGATCACGTCGGTGCGGGGATCGGCGAAGAAGAACTCGACGACGCGGCAGTTGCCGGCGGCTTCGCCTATCCGATCCAGGGTAGGCTCGAAGGGCATCAGGAAGTTCATTCCGCAAGGTCCGCCCGCGGGCTCGTGTTCGCTCGGCACCATCCCGAACCCGCCCGCCGAGGCGACCGCAGCGGCAAGGTCGGTCGTTCCGACCATCCCCATCGCAGCCAGCTGTAGCGGCAGGTCGCAACCGACGAGATTTGTGAAACGGGTGCTGGTGCTCAAGGCCTCTCTCCGGGAAGACCTCAGCCTATGCGCAGAGCCGAACCCTGGCTAGGCCAGTTCCCGAACGAGCAGCGCCATCCGCGCCACCGTCAGGGCGGCGCCGCGGCCCTGGTCGCGTTTGTCGCCGCCGGCGCGCGCCAGCGCCTGCTCCATCGTCTCGCAGGTGATCACCCCGAAGGCGCACGGGATCCCGGTTCGCAGCGCGACCTCCTGGACGCCGCGCGCCGTCTCCGCGCACACGTAGTCGTAATGGTCGGTCTCGCCGCGGATCACGGCGCCAAGGCAGGCGACGCCAGCGAAGCGGCCGCTTTCCGCGAACAGCTTCGCCGCCTGGGGCAGCTCGAAGGCGCCCGGAACCGAGTACTCGTGAACCGACGCTTCGCTGACCCCGGCGAGGGCGAAACCTTCGGCCGCGCCGTTCAGCAACCGCTCCGCGAGGTCCGCGTAGAAGCGCCCCACGCAGATCGCGAACTCGAGCGTCGACAGGTCCTGGCACTCGGAATCAGTGAACCGCTCGTGGAATGCCGAGCCCTCAGGCATTCAGGTCGCCACGATCGGCATCGTCGCTCTCGTGCTGCTCGTCGTGCACCTGCTCCCCGCGGATCATCTCCTCGTCGAGCGCCAGGCCCTGGTGGTGCAGCGTGTGTCCGAGCAGCTCGCGCTTGGCGCGCAGGTAGTCCTCGTTGTGCGGATTGGGGACCGCCTCGATCGGGACCTGCTCGCTGACCGAAAGGCCGTAACCCTCGAGGCCGACGATCTTCTTCGGATTGTTGGTGAGGATGCGGATGCTGGTCAGCCCGAGGTCGCCGAGGATCTGGGCTCCGATCCCGTAGTCGCGCAGATCGGCGGGCAGGCCGAGCTCGATGTTTGCCTGGACCGTGTCCAGCCCGTCCTCTTGCAGCCTGTAGGCGCGCAGCTTGTTGAGCAGCCCGATGCCCCGCCCCTCCTGGGACAGATAGAGCAGCACCCCCTGGCC
>JALYLC010000415.1 GCA_030774435.1 Actinomycetota bacterium | reverse complement strand
CCCGGGCGCGCGCAGCCAAAAGGCGTGCGCGTCGTCGAGCACTCCTATGCCTCGGCTTCGGAGGGCATCGGGCTGTGGTGCTCCGGGCGGCCCGGGCGGCGAGGGTGAGTCATGCGATCGCGGGGTGGTGGTGCAAGCGGTACGCGCGAGGGTGAGGATCGGTTCGGTGGCGAGGAGCTTGAGGCGTCGCTTTCGCCGACGTGGAGCCCGTCGGACAAGCCGGACGACGAGACGACAAGCAGCCGCCTGGTCGCCTGCGAGTCGACGACCATGGGTAGGAAGAGGACGTGATGCCGCGCGCCGGGCACCGGCCACATCGTCTGTGGAGTTCGAGCGCCGCCGCCTGTCGCGTGCGCGGGGCACGACCCTGGTCGCTCGCCGGCTCTCGTGAGGGGTGAGCGTGTCGGACCGTGACCCCCCGAAGCGCGCCGCGCGCCCTGCCACGACCGTCGCTCGCGGCATGTCCGGGAGGATCAGGGCGCTGCGCGTGAGGATGACCGCCGTCGTCATCAAAGCCGCCGGCGTGGTGACCGGGTGGGCTGGTGCTCATCGCAAGCTGGTGACGGTGGCGGGAACCGTCGCGACCGTCGGTGGGCTGGCGGTGGTGCTGGCTGGGCGATGGGGCAGGTTGGCGGATGCGGCGGTGGGCGCGTCGGGCTGGTTGCTGGGCGCGGCCGTGGTGCTGCACATCGGTTCGTTGATGGCGCGCAGCGAAGCGTGGTATCTCAGCGTGCGCGCCGCGGGCGGTACGGTGGCGCGCAGGCGCCTGTACCGGGCGGCCAGCGTCGGCTACGTCGGCAACATCATCAACGGCGAGCTCGGCTTCGCGCTGCGCATCGGATCGCTGCGACGCTCGGCTCGGGAGGAGGTCCCGAGGATCGCGACGTTGGCCGCGACCGAGGTGCCGTTGATCGTCGTGGAGGTGACGCTGGCGACGTTGACCTCCTTCACGCTGGTCGGGCCGTTGGGCCTCGACTGGTGGGCACCGCTCGCGGCCTTCGTCGGAATGCTCGCCGTCAGCCTCGCGTTGAGGCGCATGGTGCGCCGAAAGCCGGCGGGGTGGCGCACCGGACTGTCGGTGCTCGGTGACGGCGCTGCGTGCGCTCGCATGTCCGTCTTTGTCGCGCTGGCCGTGAGCGGGCAGGTCGCCCGCAACTGGCTGATGCTGCAGGCGGCCGGCATCCACGCGTCGATATTCGACGCCACGGCCCTGCTGATCGCCGTCGCAGTGTTGGGCGCGCTGCCTGTCGGACCCGGCGTGGGGGCCGCCGCCGCGGTGCTGATCCTCGGCGCGGAGGGCGTCGTGGGGGTCAGCGCCGCGGGCGTCCTGCTCACTGCCACCGGCACGGCCGGCGCGCTGGCCTATGGCGCCTGGGCCTACGCCGATCGCCGCTGGGGCCAACCGTCGCCCGCCCCCGTGACCGATCGACACAGACGGGTGATCGTGCCCGGCCGGTCCGCGGAAGCGAACGCCCCGTGACGTCGTCGCGGCATTCAATCGACGCTCCGCTTCTTGCGCGGGACCCGTTGGCGGCGGGAGCGCCATCAGCGGGTCGGGAGGGTGGCTTCCTGCGCCGCCACCGGCGCGCGGTCACCGCGGTGGTGGGCGTCGCTGCGATCGCCGGGTTCATTCAGTTCGTCCTCCCGCAGTTGAACGCGCTGGGTCCCACCCTCCACAGGCTGCGGGGGGCCGACCCCAGATGGCTCGGGGCCGGGGTCGTCTTGGAGGCGCTGTCGCTGGGCGGCTACATCGCGCTGTTCCGGACGGTCTTCTCGTGCCACGGCGCACGGATCGGGTGGAAGACGAGCTACCAGATCACGATGGCGGGAGTCGTCGCAACCAAGCTGTTCGCGGCGGCAGGCGCCGGTGGGCTCGCGCTGACGGTCTGGGCGCTGCGGGCGGCGGGGCTCGACGCGCGCATCGTCGCCAGACGGATGCTGACCTTCGAGTTCTTTCTCTACGGCGTCTACGCCGGGACGCTCGTCGTCGTCGCGATCGGATTGCGCGCCGGGCTGTTCGCCGGCAGCGCGCCGTGGGCGCTGACCGTCGCGCCCGCGATCCTCGGAGGCACGGCCATCGTGGCGTTGCTCGCCGTACGCGCCCTGCCCGATGACTTCGCGCGCCGCCGGAGGCCGCTCGCCGGCGCGTGGCGGGGACGACGCCTGTGGGCGCGGCTCGCGAGCGCGCGGGGGGCGGTTCGCGACGCGCTCGGCATCGCGTTCTCGCTGATGAGGGAGCGCAAGCCCGGGCTGATCGGGGCAATCGCGTACTGGGGCTTCGACATCGCCACGCTCTGGGCGTGCTTTCACGCTTTCGGCAAGCCGCCGCCGGTCGCGGTCATCGTGGTGGCCTACTTCGTCGGGGCGCTCGCCAACGCGCTGCCCCTACCAGGCGGGCTCGGCGGCGTCGAGGGCGGGACGATCGGCGCGCTGCTCGCGTTCGGGACGCCCGCCAGCCTCGCGATCCTGGCGGTCCTCTCCTACCGCCTCATCTCGTTCTGGCTGCCGACCGTCCCGGGTGCAGCCGCGTATCTCCAACTCCGTCGCACCGTCGGTCACTGGAGGGATGAGACCGAGGGCACAAGCCGGCAACCAGTTCCCCCGACCCGCAGTCAGTCCTCAAGCGGGGAGCGCTTGGACAGCCATTCCGGCCTCGCCTCTCACCGACCGAGCACGGCTACGCTCGCAGATTCCGGCCTCCCCACCAAGCAAGCGCGTGCGACGTAAACCCACGATCACGGCCTTCGCTGCTTTTCGCGTTGTAGGGCAGCCCAATGTCGCCGCTGGCGCTACAGCAGGGCTGCCCGAAGGGCTCGGCGGCCGCAGCCTCGCTGCGGCGCTCATCCTCCCTTCACATTCGGTCGCCACGGTTACGTGATGGTCCGGATGCCGGGAGGGACGTGGCTGGCGACAGCCGTGAGCGCTGGCGCGTCGGAGGCTCGTCCCCTAGTGCGAGTGCCGCCCCCAGCGGTGAACCCGAGCCGCTTCGGCGCTCTCTCCGACCTTCTGCGGACCTGGTGGGCGCTGGGCGGCTGTCTCCTGCTCGTCCTGGTGCTGCGTGCGCCGTACCTGTCGACGCCGCTGGGCAGGGACGAGGGTGGCATCGCCTACGTCGCGAGCCATTGGTCAGTGGGTCACGGCTCCTCCCTCTACGGCGCCTACTGGCTGGATCGCCCGCCGCTGCTGG
>JALYLC010000414.1 GCA_030774435.1 Actinomycetota bacterium | reverse complement strand
GCCGGGCGCGGCACGCGCGCGAGCAGGCGCGGCCGAGCGCCGCGGGCTGGACGGGCATGCTCGCGCTGGCCGTCGCGGCCGTCGCCGCCGATCAGCTCACGAAGGCCACCGTCGTGAACCGGCTGCGCGTGGGGGAGGCGGTCGACGTGCTGCCCGGCCTCCGGTTCTGGCACGTGCGCAACACAGGCATCGCGTTCGGCGTCTTCACCGGGCGCCTGTCCTTCGTCGTGCTGCTCACCGTGGGTGCCGTCATCTGGATGCTCGCGTTCTTCGCGCGCTCGGGAGCGCGCCATCCGCTCGTGCCCGTCGCCATCGGGCTGCTGCTCGGAGGCAGCCTCTCGAATCTCTGGGATCGCGCCTACAACAACTTCGTGACCGACTTCATCTACCTGCGCGTTCTTCCCAACTTCAACCTCGCCGACAGCTTCATCGTCACGGGAGTCGGGCTGCTCATCTTCGCGCTCGTGCGCGGCGACCCGGGCGAACGTGGCGAGGCCTTCCCGTGAGCCGCGAGCTGATCGCCGAGCACGGGGCCGCCGGCGCCCGACTCGACCGCTACCTGGCCGAGCATGCCGGGCTGCCCTCCCGCGCCGCCGTCGAGCGCCTGATCGAGCGCGGGGCCGTGCGCGTCGACGGCGAGCGCGCGCACAAGGCGCTGCGGCTCGCCGGTGGCGAGTTGATCGAGCTCGAAGACGACGTCGAGAGCGCTCCGGCCGGGCCCGAGGCCGGCGTCGGGCTCGAGATCCCGCTGGCCCTGATGGACGATCACGTGATCGTCGCCGACAAGCCGGCCGGGGTGGTCACGCATCCGGCTCCGGGAGTGGTCGGGCCCACGCTGGTGGCGGCGCTGCGCACTCTCGGCCTGCGCGGGGGTGACGACGACCAGCGCCCGGGCGTGATCCACCGGCTCGACCGCGACACCTCCGGCTTGCTCGTGCTGTCCCGCAGCGACGAGGCGTATGCGTCGCTGGGCGAGCAGATGCGCGCGCGGCAGATCGAGCGCGAGTACATCGCGCTCGTGCGCGGCCGCCCGCCCTCGCGTCGCGGCACGATCGACGCGCCGATCGGGCGCGATCGCAACGACGTGGGCCGCATGGCCGTCGGCGGCCGCGGCGAGCGGCCGGCCGTGACGCACTTCGAGCTGGCCGAGCCGCTGGCCGGCGCGAGCCTGCTGCACCTCAAGCTCGAGACGGGGCGCACGCATCAGATCCGCGTGCACCTGGCCGCGATCGGCCACCCGGTGCTCGGCGATCCCCTGTACGGCGTGCCGGGCGGGCGCATCGGGTTGCGGCGCCAGTTCCTGCACGCCGCGCGCCTGGGTTTTGCGCATCCCGCCGACGGCCATCGCGTCGAGCTCACGAGCGACCTGCCGGCCGACCTGGCCGGCGCGCTCGAGCGCGCCCGCGACGCGGTCTAGCGGGACGCTGCCACAATCGCGCCAGTGGCCGTGCGACCCTCCGAGAGCACCGAGATTGCCGTCATCGGCGCGGGCGTAATGGGCACGAGCACCGCGTACCACCTGGCCCTGCGCGGCGCCGGCGTCCTGCTGATCGACAAGCTGGGAGCCGCGGGCGGGCCGTCGGGCGCTTCCGCGGGGATGCTGCGCGCCCACTACGAGGATCCCGCGATCGTGGCGGTGGCGCGCTACGGCTGCGAGTTCCTGGCTGACATGCTGGCGCGAACCGGATCCGACCCGGGCTTCGTCAACTGCGGCTACCTGGCGGTGGGCGAGGCCGACCGCGAGCCCCGCATCCGCCGCGCCATCGAGGTGATGCGCGCCCAGGGCGCCGTCGTCGAGCAACTGGACAACGCCCAGATCCGCGCGCTCGAGCCGCGACTGGCCGCCGACGCGCTCACGATCGGCGCCTACGAGCCCACGAACGGCGTGTGCGAGCCGCTCTTCGTCGCCGACGGCTTCGCGAGGGCGGCCGAGCGGCTCGGTGCCCGGCTCGCGTTCGGCGCACGCGTGACGGCGGTGCGCCCCGATGGCGAGGGCTTCCTGCTGCTGTGCGCCGATGGCCGGCGCATCTCGGCCGACCGCGTGGCGGTGTGCTGCGGGGGCTTCGGGCCGCGGCTGACGCGCTCGCTGGGCGGCTCGCTGCCCGTGGATCTCGTGCGCGTGCAGGCCGGGCGCTTCCGCCCGCCGTTTCCGTTCGGCCCGCCCGGGCCGATCGTCTCGCACCACACGCTCGGCATCTGGCTGAGGCCTGACGGAGACGACGGGCACTACCTCGTGGGCGCGCGCGCGGACTTCCTCGGCCGCGGGCCCTACCGCGCCCGCTCGGGCCAGGGCGGGGCGGACCTGCGCGAGCTCGAGCGGCTCTCGGGGCTCGTCGCGCGCGTCTTCCCGTGCGCCGCGCGCGGCATCTTCCGCGGCTCGTGGGCGAGCTGGCTGGACTTCACGCCCGACGGCAACCCCGTGGTCGACATCCTGCCCCGCCGACCCGGCCTGCTGCTGGCGAGCGGCATGTCGGGCCACGCCTTCAAGCTCTGCCCAGCCCTCGGCCTGGGCGCAGCGGAACTGCTGCTGGAGGGCGAAGTGCGCTCCTTCGACTGGACGCCCTTCCGCTACGGCCGCTTCGATCGCGGCCCTGCACGCCCCGGGGACAGGTCCGCACGCTCGGGGTCTGGCC
>JALYLC010000413.1 GCA_030774435.1 Actinomycetota bacterium | reverse complement strand
CGTCCGAGCGCGGGCCCTGGCCTTGCGGCGCGGCAGAGCGCGAAGCTGCCATGAATCAATGGTACCCCACTGGGCGCGCGGCGTGGTCATGCCGTGTCACGACGTTCGAACAGAATCACGGCGCCTCGTCACCCGAAGGCCATGCTGATCCCGTTCGAAGGTCCAGAAGCTCGAACAAGATGAGCGCGTGGGTCTGGCGAGTGGCGAGCGCAGCCTGGGGCGCGATCGGACCGCGGTTCGATCAGGACGATCTCACAAGGGTCGATCGCGTTCCAGGCGCCCGCTCGACGCCGCCAGGCACCACGCTCATTCCGCCAGGACCTCGAAGCCGGGTGTCGGACTCGAACCGACGACATCTTCCTTACAAGAGAAGCGCTCTACCAGCTGAGCTAACCCGGCCTGCTCACTCCATTGTCCACCGAAAGCCGGATCCGCGCAGTCGGACCCCGGTTCGCGGCGTCAGAAGCTCTCACAGAAGCAGCGTGTGTGGTCGGGGGTTTCGAAGCGAGTGGGAGTGGATCCCGGCTCGATGATCCGGTTGGAACCTTTTCGAGAGCCGGGATCCGCTCCCGCGAAGCCCCTTGGCTCGCTCGGTTCTTTGAGCGGGCCAAGGGTCGCCGCAGGTCTGGTTGTCGGGCGACCCTCGATCACCCACCACCACTCACTGCGCCCGACAACCAGACCGGAGGACGATTCGAGACCTCCGAACGCCACGCTGATTCTGTGAGAGCTTCTTATCCCGACGGGCCTTGACTCGCGAGTCAAGGCTCCCCTACCGTGCCCGTACACGCGCGGCCTCGCCGTGCAATCCCGGAGGTAGTTCCCATGGCAACCGGCGTCGGCATCGATCCCGCGCGCATCGCACAGCTCACCGAGCGCGAAGAAACGCACCTGAACGCCGAGACCAGCGGCTCGGCCCGCATGTACGAGCGCTCGCGCAAGGTCATGCCGGGTGGCGTGCCGTCCTCCTACCAGGTGCGCCATCCGCACCCCATCTTCCTGGAGCGCGGCTCCGGCTCGAAGGTCTGGGACGTCGACGGCTCCGAGTACCGCGACTTCCACAACGGCTTCGGCTCGATGGTGCAAGGGCACGCGCACCCCGCGATCGTCCGCGCGGTCACCGAGCGCATGCCGCTCGGCACCCACTTCGCCGCGGTGACCGAGGACAGCGTCGTCGTGGCCGAGGAGCTCGTGCAGCGCTGGGGCCTGCCGAAGTGGCGCTTCACCAACTCCGGGTCCGAGTCGACGATGGATGCGATCCGGCTCGCGCGCGCCCATACCGGCCGCGAGCTCGTGATCAAGATGGAGGGCTCCTACCACGGCCACCACGACACCGTGATGGTCTCGATCGGGATCGACATCGACGACGACGCGGTGGGGCCGGCCGATCGCCCGAATAGCGTGCCGTACGGCGGCGGCATCCCTGCCTGCACGGTCGCGCAGACGATCCCCGTGCCGTTCAACAACGCCGATGCGCTCGACGCCCGCCTGGCCGAGCTGTCCGGCCAGGTCGCCTGCGTGATCATGGAGCCGGGGATGATGAACATCGGCGTCGTGCTGCCGCAGGACGGTTACCTGGCAGCGGTGCGCGAGATCACGAAGAAGCACGGCGTCCTGCTGATCTTCGACGAGGTCAAGACCGGCATCACGATCGCCGCGGGCGGTGCGGTCGAGCGCTTCGGCGTCACGCCGGACATCGTCACGCTCGCGAAGGCGCTCGCCGGCGGGCTTCCGAGCGGCGCTATCGGCGGCAGCGAGGAGGTCATGGCCTCGATCGAGGACGGCACCGTCTACCAGGTCGGCACCTACAACGGCAATCCGCTGAGCATGGCGGCCGCGCGCGCGAGCTTCCAGGAGGTCATGACGCCCGACGCCTACGTGCACCTCGAGCACCTCAACGATCGCCTCCACGAGGGCCTCGGCGGGATCATCGAGCGCCACGGCTTCCCGGCCCACGTGATCGGCCTGGGCGCCAAGGGCTGCATCGTGTTCTCGCCCGAGCCGGTGCTCAACTACCGCGACTGGGCGCACAAGACGAACGGCCCGCTCAACGAGCTGGCCTGGCTCTACAACATGAATCGCGGCGTCTTCATGACCCCCGGCCGCGAAGAGGAGTGGACGCTCTCGGTGCAGCACGACGACGCCGACATCGACCGCTTCATCGACGTATTCGCGGAGCTCGCCGCCGATCTGACCACGTGAGCGAGCGCGATCTCGCCGAGCTCGCCGCCCAGGCGCGGCGCTTCGTCGACGAGCACTGCCTGCCGCACGAGGAGAGCGCGGAGCTGAATCACGGCAAGCTACCTCCCGCGACGGCGCGGGCGATCGCCCGCGCCGCGCAGGAGGCCGGCCTCGTGGGTATCGACCACGCGCCCGAGCACGGCGGCCAGGGCATGAGCCTGCTCGAGCAGGTCGTCGTGCACGAGGCGTTCGGGCGCAACACGAACGGCGTCTGGTGGCACATCCCCAGCGTCGCCAATGTGCTCTCGCACGGGACGCCAGACCAGGTCGAGCGCTACCTCCGCCCTGCCCTGCGCGGCGAGCGGAGGGAGTGCTACGCGATCACCGAGGCCGAGGCCGGCTCGGATCCCGGCGGCGTTCGCGGCACGGCGTGGCGCCGCCGCGACGGCTGGGTGATGGACACCGAGAAATGGTTCGCGACGAGCGGGGACGTGGCCGACTTCTTCATCGTCCACGTGCTGGCGATCGACGAGGACGGGAGCGCTCTCGGGCCGACGCTGTTCCTCGTCGACAAGGGGCCGGGCGTCTCGATCGTCGACGACCCGCCGTTCACGCACACCTTTCCCGTCGGCCACCCGACGGTGCGCTTCGAGGGCGTCGAGCTGCCCGACGGCCAGCGCCTCGGCGCCGTCGGCGCGGGCGATGCGCTCACCAACGAGTGGTTCATCGAGGAACGCGTCCACATCGCGGCGCGCTGCGTCGGCGCGATGGAGCGGCTGCTCGAGATCGGCACGCAATGGGCACTCGAACGCGAGCAGTTCGGGCAGCGGATCATGGACTTCCAGGGCGTCTCCTTCCCGCTGGCCGACGCCGCCTGCTCCTGCCTCGCGACGAAGCTGCTGACGCGCCACGTCGCGCAGCTGTTCGACGCGGGCGCCGATCCGAAGCTCGTGCACGGCAAGGCCTCGATGGCCAAGCTCGCCGCCTCCGAGGCGGCCGGGCGCGTCGCCGACGCCGTGGTGCAGGTGCTGGGCGGTCGCGGCTACATGCGGACGAACCCCGCCGAGCGGCTGTGGCGCGAGTTGCGCGTCGACCGCATCTGGGAAGGCACGTCGGAGATCCAGCGCCTGGTCGTGGCGCGCGGGCTCGAGAAGCGCGGCGTCGCGGCGATGCTCTCGCTTTAGAAGCTCCAACAGAATGAGCGTGTGTGGTCGGGGGGGCTCGAAGCGAGTGGGAGTGGATCCCGGCTCGATGATCCGTTGGAACCTTTTCGAGAGCCGGGATCCGCTTCCGCGAAGCCCCTGGGCTCGCGCGGCTCTTTGCGCGGGCCAAGGGTCGCCGCAGGTCTGGTTGTCGGGCGACCCCAATCACCCCACCACCACTCACTGCGCCCGACAACCAGACCGCAGGCGATTCGAG
>JALYLC010000412.1 GCA_030774435.1 Actinomycetota bacterium | reverse complement strand
TCGGGTGCTTCGCGCTCGCGACCTTGCCGGTTTCCCTGTCTCGGAGCGCGTAAGCGCGGTCGCCGACAACCCCGCCCTCACTCAAGTCGACCGCGTCGAGCTCCTCGCCCAGCATCGACTTGACGGGGTATCTCCACAACGCCCGGATCGTGCCAACCGGCTCGCCCGAGTTCATTTCCCCCTCCTGGACTGCGCAAGCTCGCCGCTTTCGTCACGGCGCTGCTTCGCCTGAGCCCATCGGTCGGCTCGGCGCTAGCCTAGCGGCGGGCTGCATTGCGGTCAACGGCCAAAGTGACTCGCCCTCTACCGCCATCGGATCTCGGCCACAGGTGCCGACGGGCGTCGCGGAGACTGCCGCTCTTGCGTGCCGGCGAGCGTCTCGGTCGCGGCCCGCGAGGTGCCCGCAATCGAGGACACGCAGGACCGCGCCGGTGCTGACCTTGCACCTGCTATCGGGAAGAGCGAGCGCGTCCGCCCAATACGTGTGCGAACTTCCGAGCCAGACCACTTAGCTTCGTGTCGGCGCCGGGTGAAAACTGACCCCCTTGGGTCGGCGTCCGGCTTCATCTGGACCCTGCTTGGTGGCGGCGAGGCGGGGAGAGAGGGTGCTTGGCGTGGAGGATTGGGCAGAGATCCGGCGGCTGCATTGCAGTGAGCGCTGGAGTATCAAGCGGATCTGTCGGGAGCGCGGCTTCGCCCGTAACACGGTGCGGGCGGCCTTGCGGAGCGAGCGCCCGCCGGGGTATGCGCGGTCGCCGTCGGGCTCGAAGCTCGACGCGTTCTTGCGGCAGATCGAGGAGTTGCTGGCTGAGGATGGCAGGATCCCGGGGGAGGTCATCCTCGAGCGGTTGCGCGAGGCGGGGTATGCGGGCTCGCGGACGATCCTCAACGATCTTCTGCGCGAGCTGCGGCCGCGCTTTGTGCCGGCGCGGACGTATCAGCGCACGCGCTATGAGCCGGGCGCGGTGTGCCAGTTCGATCTCTGGCACGTGACGCGGCCGGTGCCGGTCGGGTCGGGTCAGGAGCGGCAGGGCTACGTCGTGTGCGCGACGCTCGGCTACAGCCGCGCCTCGGCGGGCGCGTTGGTGTTCTCGCGCGCGGCGCCGGATGTGCTGTGGGGCATCAGGCGGTGCCTGTGGCGGCTGGGCGGGTTACCGCGCCGCTTGGTGTGGGACCGCGAGGGCTGCCTGCACGCCGGGCTGGGACGGCCGACAGACGCCTACGCGGCGCTGCTTGGCTCACTCGGCGTGGGCGCGGTGTTCTGTCGCGAGCGCGATCCGCAGGCAAAGGGCGCGGTCGAGCGTTTCCAGGGCTACCTGGAGACGAGCTTTGAGCCGGCACGAGGGTTCGTCAACGAGCACGACTTCCAGGCGCAGCTCGACACCTGGGTTGACGAGAAAGCCAACGCGCGGTTGCATCGCACGCTGCGCGAGCGGCCCGTCGACCTGCTCGCCGCCGAGCGCGCCGTGATGGCGCCGCTGCCGCTGCGGATGCCGGATCTCGATCGGCGCGGGGTTGAGCGCGTCGGGCAGGATCCCTACCTGCGCATCGACACGTGTGACTACTCGCTCGATCCGCGGCTGGTCGGGCAGCGGGTGGAGACGCGCATCAGCCAGACACGCGTCTTCGCGGTCGCGCTCACAACGGGCGAGATCGCAGCTGACCATCGCCGCAGCTACGCCAAGCACCGCACGATCAGCGACGCGCGCCACCAGGCCACGCTCGAGGCGATGCGTGCAGAGCGGCTCGGTGTGCGGGCGAGGCCTACAGACGCGGTCGAGCGGCGTGACCTGGCGGCCTACGACGCGTTGATCCCGGCATGAGCGAGCTCTCCGCCGAGCTCGTGTTTCTCTGCCGCTCGCTCAAGGCCCCATCGATCGCACGCGCGCTCCCGCGGCTCGCCGAGCGCGCGCGCAGCGAGCAGTGGACATACGAGCGCTTCGCCGAAGCACTGCTCGCAGCCGAGGCCTCCAGCCGCGAGACGCACGGTGGCGAGGGTCGTATCCGCGCTGCGCGCTTCCCGGCCCGCAAGACGCTCGAGGAGTTCGACTTCAGCTTCGCGCAGAGCGTCAAGAAGACGATCGTGCTGCACCTCGGCCAGCTCGACTTCCTCGCCGGCCGCGAAAACGTGCTCCTGCTCGGCCCACCCGGCACCGGCAAGACGCACCTGGCGATCGCGGTCGCGATGCGTGCCTGCCTGGCCGGCCACCGCGTGCTCTTCGCGACCGCCACCGAATGGGTCGCACGCCTCCAAGAAGCCAAGAAGCACGGCCGCCTGGAAGACGAGATCCGCCGCCTCGGCCGCTACCCGCTCCTAGTCGTCGACGAGGTCGGCTACATCCCCTTCGACGCCGACGCGGCAAACCTGATGTTCACGCTCGTCTCCGCCCGCTACGAACGCGCCTCGCTGATCGTCACCTCCAACAAGCCCTTCAGCGAATGGGGCGGCATCTTCGGCGACGACACAACCG
>JALYLC010000411.1 GCA_030774435.1 Actinomycetota bacterium | reverse complement strand
CTCGAGGTCGCCGCCACTCGCGCGCGCGAGGGCGAGGCCCTCGGGGCCGCCGAGCTCGAGGGCCGTCGCCACCTCGCTGGCCGCGAGTGGCGCGAAGCGCACGACCTCGCAGCGCGAGCGCACCGTGGCCAGCAGCTTGTGGGGCTGAGCGCAGACGAGCACCACGACGGCGTGCGCGGGCGGCTCCTCGATCGATTTCAGCAGCGCGTGCTGCACGACCTCGGGCATCGTCTCTGCGTCCCAGATCAGGTAGACGCGGCGCTCGGCGGAGAACGGCCGCAGCTGGATGTCGCGCCACAGCTCGCGCACCTGGTCGATGCGGATCTGCGTGCCCTCGGGCCGCACCTCGAGCAGATCGGGGTGGCCGCTCACGAGCGAGCGCTCGGGCAGGCCCGCCAGCGCGGCGGCGAAGCGGCGGGCGTGGGCGGCGACGCCGTAGCCCGGCCGGCCGAGCAGCAGGTAGGCGTGCGAGGGGCGGCGCAGGGCGATGCGCAGGCGCGCCCGCGCGGCCTCGTTGCCGACCAGCCCGTCGAAGGGGTCATCGCTCATAGGCCCAGAGCTTCGCGCACGCGCGCCGCGATTGCCTCCGCTTCGCCGCTGCCGTCGACGTGGACGAGATTCCCGTTGGCCGAGAGTACGTCCTCGTAGGCGGCGATCACCTCGCGGTGGAACTCGAGCGGCTCCCGCTCGATGCGGTCGGCGGTGCCGGGCTCGCGCCGCGCGGCGGCCTGCTCGGCGCTCACGGTGAGCAGCACGGTGGCGTCCGGCATCAGGCCGCCCGTGCCGATGTCGTTGATCGTGCGCACTGCCTCGGCGCCCACGCCGCGCACGACGCCCTGGTAGACGAGCGAGCTACCTACGTAGCGGTCGGCGATCACGGTCGCGCCGCGCTCCAGGGCCGGCGTGATCACGTCCTCGACCAGCTGCGCACGCGCCGCCGCGAACAGCAGCGCCTCGGCGCGCGGGCTGACCGGCGCGCTGCCCTCGAGCACGATCGCCCGCACGCTCTCGCCCGTGGGCGTGCCGCCCGGCTCGCGCACCTCCACCACGTCGGCGCCCGATGCACGCAGGTGCGCGGCGAGCAGTCGTGCCTGTGTGGTCTTGCCGGCGCCGTCGGCACCTTCGAACGCGATGAAGCGCAGGCTGTCATGCTGAGGGCGTTCCCTGCCGATGTGGGAGACGATAGCCGCAGCGCGCAGGAGCCTGAACGCGCATGGCGAAACGTCAGCCTCACATGTCTGCCGCACCTGCCTACATCGTCTATGGACACCGCCACGCGGTGCGTCTTGTGACCCGCCTCCTCGCCATCGGCCTGTTGCTCGCCGCGATCGTCACGGTCTTTGCCGGCATCGTCTGGCAGCGTGACTCCGGCAAGCCGCCGCCCGTGGCAGCGCCGGGCGCACACGGCGGCAGCGCCGTGACGCTGCAGACGGTGACCCACGCGCGCACCGGGACGAAGGGCGCCGTCGTCAAGGTCAAGCCCGCCAGCAAGACGCCGCCGCACGTGACGCACAAGAGCCACAAGCCGGCCAAGCCGATTCCGCTCCCGGGCAAGACGCCGGTGATGGTGCTCAACTCGAACGGCATCCACGGCGTGGCCCACCAGCTGGCCGCCAAGGTGCAGAGCGCCGGCTATCCGATCACGTACATCGGCAACGCGCAGAAGCGCGGACTCCCCACGATCGTGCAGTACGCCAAGGGCTACGGGCCCGCCGCGCGCAAGCTCGCGAAGCTCGTCGGCAACGTGCAGTTCGTGACCCCCTTCGACGGCATCACGCCGTCGCAGGCCAAGGGCGCGAAGCTCGTCGTCATCCTCGGCACCTGAGCCGCTCCCGCAGAGTCGCAGGCTCCACCGGGCTCAACCGGGGTCTGGCCCCGCCAGGCGGGGTCTGACCCCAAGTGGCGGAGCCTGACCCCAGGGTGGCGGTTGGCGTGGTTAGGCCGTTTGCGGCGTCTCGGGTGCTCCAGGCGCTCCGATCGCGCGCTGCTCGTTGTAGCCCGCAGTCAACCCGTTTCCCGCATGCCTAAACGGTTCTGGTCCTTTCCGACAGGTCGGTGCCAGGCTCCGCCAGGTGGGGTCAGACCCCGCCAGGTGGGGTCAGACCCCATGTGGCGGAGCTTCTTGGCCTACCCCGCGGGGGTGCAGGCGTCGCTCGTCGCGATCACCTGTGCGTCGCTGCCCGCGAAGACGGTGTCGTGGCCGGAGAGCTCGCGGGCGCGGGCGAGGCTCGCGTGCCAGGCGGTCTTGTCACCCCAGCACCAGCGCTGGTAGCCCGCCAGCGTCAGCCAGGTGCGGTCGTCCTTGGGCGCAAGCTCGATCGCGTGGTCGACTGCGCGCCGTGCATCGGTGGGCCGGCCGAGCACTTGCAGCAGGCTGGCGCGCTCGAGCTGGGCGTCGACCGATGTGCGGTCGAGGGCTGCGGCGAGGTCGGCCTCGACGCGCGCCTCGTCGAAGCGCCCCTGGTTGTCGAGACGGTCCGCGCGCGCCAGCGCACGGGTGCTCAGCACCGGCAGCACCACGGGGATCGCGGCGAGCGCGAACGCCGTTGCCGCCAGAACGGCGTAGCCGCGACGAGGGCGGCGCACCGCGACCGTCGCCCCTCCCGCGGCGCACGCGATCAGCACGGGGATCGGGTAGGCCAGCACCGTCAGGGCCGTCTGCTGCCACTCCCAGTCGACCTGGTTGTGCAGCGCGAAGG
>JALYLC010000410.1 GCA_030774435.1 Actinomycetota bacterium | reverse complement strand
CTGTATGACTTCGCAACCGGCGGCTGTAGCGATGGACTCGGCGTGGAAACAGCCAACGACAACGAGGGTGCCGAGTCCACGCTCGCGCTTCATCGATCGGCGCTGCTGCTCGACGCTGCCGGGTTGCCTGCCGTTCTGCGCCACCGCTCGCGCGAGACGGCGGCTGTGTGAGCGACCGCGAGCTTTTCCACCGACACCCCGGCAACCCGATCCTGACCGCGGATGACTGGCCGTATCTCGCCAACGCCGTCTTCAACCCGGCCGCCGCGCGCATCGATGAGACGACCATCCTTCTGGCGCGCGTCGAGGACCTTACCGGGATCTCGCATCTCACCGTCGCCCGCTCCGCCAACGGGTTCGACAACTGGAGCGTCGCGGCGGAGCCGCTTCTTGCCCCCGAAGCAGGGATTGAAAGCGAAGCGTGGGGATTCGAGGACGCCCGGACCGTCTGGGTCGAGGAACTCAACCGCTTTGTGATCACCTGTACGGCGTACGGGCCCGCCGGGCCAGCCGTCTATCTCGCCACCACACAGGACTTCTCGTCGGTCGACAAGCACGGAATTGTAGTTACTCCCGAAGACAAGAACGCAGCAGTCTTGCCCGAGCGAGTCGACGGTAAATGGATCCTCTTCCATAGACCCGTGAGCGGGTACGGCATCACTCGTCCCGGCATTTCGCTCTCGCGTTCCTCCGATCTGATCAGCTGGAGCCCACCCGAAACGGTCATGGAGCCGCGGCCCGGCGCTTGGTGGGACTCGCTGCGCATCGGGATCGGCCCCCCACTCTTGAAGACCGAACAGGGATGGCTACTCATCTACCATGGCGTCAAAGAGACCGTCGCAGGCGCCCTCTACCGGGTCGGCGCCGCGCTGCTTGACCTCGAAGAACCGAGCCGCGTGATCGGCCGCAGCCCCAACTGGATCCTCGGCCCGCGCGAACCCTATGAGCGAACCGGCGACGTGCCCAATGCAGTTTTTCCGTGCGGCCTGATCCACGACTGCGCGTCCGGTCAACTACGTCTCTACTACGGCGCTGCCGACACGACCATCTGCGTCGCCACCGCGATGCTCGACGAGTTGCTCGAAACAGTTCGCCAGGGCGACGACGACGCTCACCCTGACGCTCAGCGGGGCTGACGGCTGTGGCGACGCGAACGCGAAGCAGGATTTCATCTTGGACTCTCCCGCGACAGGTGTCGGTACGGGGTTTCTCCTCAGCCACAAGGATGGCGTCGTCTGTGGCAGCGCCATCCGCTGTGCTGCTCGCGCTTTCGTAGGCCTCCAAGACAACGGAGCTAGGTGTCGAACCTGGCGTGAAGATCATCGTGACTGATCTCACTGTGGGAGCTCCGCGCGCTACCAGCCGGCGCGATCTCGCCCTCACTCCGCTCGCTTAAAACGTCATGGATCCGAGCTGTCGGAGTGCACGTTCATGGACTCGTCGGTGATCGCTGCGTTCTCCGCGCCCTTCATGGAGTTCAGTGGAGCGCGGCGGCCGGCTCGAACTCGTCTACCCTCCGGAGGCGAGTACGATTCGCGTCGCGACGGTCACGGCTCTGGCCGCGATCCCGCCGATCCACGAGCCGCCGACGGCGGAGTCGCCAGCTTGAAGCCCCAGGAGCACTCGCTCGAGGTTCGGGATTATCTCGGTGTTCTCAGCCGGGTCATGCGAACGGCGTCACGGAAGACGTTGGCAGGTGACGATCTGGTACCGTTGGTCGTGCCGAACAGCGCGACCTGCGGCCCCCGGAGAGCCCTCCGCGCCGGAGGCGGCTTGCTTGCGCGGCAGGACTCGCGAGAGCAACGCCGGAATCGTGTTCAACGATGGAGGCGAGCATGGCGATCTTGCAGCAAGACTCGAGCGGCGCCTTGGAGCCGACGCTCAGCCAGCGTGTCGACGAGCTGATCTGCTCTTGCGAAGATCGGCCGCTGCTATCGACAACCGGCACGCAAGCTGCGATCTCCGAGTTGGCCGCCCGAACCCGAGGGCTCGAGCGAGCCATCCGCGAAATCGCCCTAGAAGTTCAGAACCTCACCGCGTCGCACTAACTCGGATGGAAGCGCCCGACGTCGGTCGGCGGGCGGTCATCGACTCGCAGCAGGCAGGCCACGGAGCCCGCTTCTTGCCGCGGAGGCCATGGCGCCCGCCTCGCCCGCCGAGCACTGTGGAGCGCATGACGCGGCGGAGACGCCTAAGCAGGCGCCCGAACGCGCACAGTCCATGACAGCGGCGGCCCCATGCGGCGCCCCCAGCCCTGGCCGGTGCTCCGAATCGCGTCACACCTACGATGGCTGCCAGCTGCGGACGGTCGGAGAGTCCAGTCTGCTC
>JALYLC010000409.1 GCA_030774435.1 Actinomycetota bacterium | reverse complement strand
CCGGACGGGCCTCGGCCCAGTCAGGCGTCCCAACAGAGCCGGCACATCTGGTCCGGCGACGGTGACGGACAAGTGCCCGCGAAGAACGACGCGCTGCGGAAGGGACACAGCGGCGATCGTCGGTCTCAGCGGGCGTTCGGTGCTGCGTCCCGCCTGGCGGGCTGTCTGGTGTCAGCAAGGCACGCTTCTCCGAAGATGAACCAGCGCGTTGCATCGAGCCTCGCCGTCCAACCTTCGTCATCGAGAAGTGACCGCAACTCCTCCGGCTCGTAGAAGATCTCGACGACCTGGAACTCCCTTCCGTCGTGCACGCGGCGCAGCTCCAGATCCGAATCGCGTCGGATGACGTAGGAGTCCGCAATCTCGCCAGTTTGGTGGGACTCGTTGCGGTTGTCGATGAGGAAAACCCGACCCCCCGGTGCAAGACAGGACCGCACCAGAGACCAGAAGGCCGAAAATCGTGACCGCGGCACGTGAGAGAGCCAGAAGGAGAAGAATACGACGTCATAGGTCCTCAGCGGCCGCCATGTGATCAGGTCGGCCACGAGGTAGTCCACATCGGGTCGAGCGACGCGCGTGCGGCTCAGCTCCAGGCTCTCGGGTGACGAGTCAATGACCGTCAGATGTCCAGCAGTGCGGGCCAGACGCGCCGTCCACCATCCGGTGCCCCCTGCTAGCTCCAAGACGTCACCCGTCGCGCCAAAGGTCTCGAGCGCAGCCGCCATCTGTGCAACCTCCCGATCCCATTCCTGGGCCAATTCCGGACCTCGGTCGAAGCGGCCGCGCCGCTGCCACCACTCGTCGTACTCGGACGCACGCGCTCGGTAGTACGCTCGCTGCTCGGCGAGAAGTCCATCGTCGTTCATATGCGGAGCCTCGCACACACCGCGGCGGAGAAGACCGGCTTGGTGCCGGCCCGCGAAAGCGCCATCCCGCCTCGGATGGCGAGGACCCGTGACCGCCCGGATCACAACCGCATTCTGCGAGCCGTCGATGCCTCCAACGTGGCTGCTGACGAGCAACGGCTCCTGCGCCGAGGATCGGGCGGACGAGCTGGACAGGGTAGTCGTTACTAATCCGTTACTCGGAGGCAGGCGCCAGCATTCATTCGGTCTGCGGCGGCGCAACGCCCCGCCCCGGTCGGCACCACACGCGGCGACGCGAACCGCAGTCAGCTGTTCGAGTCGATCCAGACGAGCCAACACCTTCGCCGTCAGGCTCTTCATCCTCCGCGCTCTGTCTGGGTTAGGCGAGTTGTTCGATCATGCGGGCGATCTCATCGCGCGTGTAGCCGTGGAGACGGAACGCTGCGACGGGAGCCGCGGCGTGCTCGACGCCGCGGGCTATCTCGGCCCGCACACAGTGGATCCGCCGGGTTATTCGGCGGATCCAGAGTGGTGTCAGGCGGTGCCACCGAAGTACGTGACCCAGTCAAGCGTCTGGATGTGGCCGTCGCAGAACACGAACAGGTGAGCGCAGCGGCCCGGCACGCTCAGCGGCGGGCTGCCCGCGTGCTCGTAGTTGAGCGCCACGTCCCACTTGATCCAGCGCGTCGAATCGAGCGTCCACTGGTAGCCGTGGAACTTCGTCCAGGCCTTGGCATAGAAGGCGATGATCGCGTCGATGCCCTGGATCACGGTCGTCACGCCCGCCGGGTTGGACTGCGTCAGCGTGCCGTCTGCTGCGTAGACGTCGGCCATGGCCGAGAAATCCCCGCTCGCACTTGCCATGCCGGTATTCAGGGTCGCCCAGTACTTGTCCAGCAGCGCCTGGTTGTTGCGGCCATGGTGTCCGTGGTGATGGCTACGGGCGAAGACCGCCTCCGGGCTCGCCGCGGCCAGCGCACCTACCGCCGAGAACACGCCGATGCCCTTGAGCATCTTGCGCCGATCGAGTCGCGCCGTGAGATCGATGTCGTGCACGATCACTCCCCTCGTCGTCTTGTGCGGTCGCGTCCAGGCGAGAATGCGCGGCGCTGCTAACGACGCGCTAACTCTCGCCGGCGCATGCGAGGGACGACGCTTGCTGAATCCTGTTGCTGAACGCCAATCGGGTCGTTTCCAGCGACCATTTGATCGACCGGCTGTCGGGCGAGCAGCCGCCGGCATCCGGTGCGACTGCGGCACAGGTGCGCGTCTGGCCGTTGCGCAAGGCGCTCGGCGCAGCCGGCTCCGTCATTCTCACGCGTCCGCGCGGCTATCCCATTCGGCTCGACGGCAGTCGACTCGAAGCGAACGCCGCCGCACAGGCAGCCGCCCGTCAGCGCCTGGCCAGCCATCCTCCGCACGGCACCGTCGATGAAAACACCCGGAAAACGCACTTCTTGACGCACTCCGGAGCGAGAAAGATCATCCGTCGACGTGCCCTGCCGTCGCTGGGACGACGAGGTCGCCCGGCGCGACCGACCAGGTGAAACGGGTGAGACTCGCGCGCGGGGCTAGACCTCCCGGTCGCAGGCCGCGTCGCACGAGCAGCGTCGGTGCCATCGCCTGGGTGGCGAGCGCGTGGCGCACCGCGCCCAGGCCGGCGCGTCGCCAGCGGTCAGAGAGCCCGGCGACGACCAGCACGGCGCCCTTGCTCGCGTCGACGATTCCCTCGGCGCCCGGCGCGATGAGCAGCGGCTCGGCCGCGACGCCGAACGCCAGCTGGATCGCAAGCGATGCACTCGCGAGCTGTCTGCTCGCATCGTTGCCGCCCGGTTCGCCGGTCGACCCGACGAGCCTGAGCGGCCGCCGCTCCGCGGCGGCGATCCAGGCACCCAGCTCGATCGCGGCCCAGTCGTGCTCACTGCCGCCGAACGGCACGAGCACGAACGACCCGGTCGCTGCCTGCGAGTACGCCGCAAGCATCGCGACATCGCACGGGGCAGTTGTGAGCACATCCCGCACCACAGGATCGTCGAGTAGAGCCGGCGACGCGTCGATCAG
>JALYLC010000408.1 GCA_030774435.1 Actinomycetota bacterium | reverse complement strand
GGCACACGCCGCGTGTGTCATCTGGCGGCGCGGGCCGCCAGATGGGGTCTGGCTCCGCCAGCTGGGGTCTGACCCCAGGTGGCGGAGCCTGACCCCAGGGTGGCGATCCGCTCAACCAGGCGCTTCCCGGGCCTCGACGCCGTTCCGAGCGCCTCGCCGCGAGTGCCTCGGATCGACTTCGCGAACAACCGGCTTTTCCGATGCCTAAAAGATTTGCGGCTCTGCTGGACAGGTCGGTGCCAGGCTCCGCCAGGTGGGGTCAGACCCCGCCAGGCGGGGCCAGACCCCAAGTGACCAAGCGACGCAGACCCCAAGCGACGCTGCGTGTGTCATTGGCCACGCGAGCGGCGCACGCGGGCGCCGGCCGGCGCCGCTACGATCGGCCCGTCCACGGCAGGAGGAAGCATGGCTGGAACGCCGAGCGCGGTCGTCACGGGCGCCGCGATGGGGATCGGGCTCGCTGTCGCCCGGCGACTGTCTGCCGACGGCTATCACGTCATCTGCGTCGACTGGAACGCCGAGGCGCTGGAGCGCGCGCTCGCCGGCCTGGGCGGCGAGGCGAGTGCGGTGGCAGGTGACATCGGCGACTGGTCGACGCACGAGCGCGCCGCGGACGCCGCCGAGGCGGCTGGGCCGCTGCGCGCCTGGGTCAACAACGCGGGCATCGACTGGAGCTCGGGCGCGCACGAGGTCGATGCCGAGCACGTCGATCGCGGCCTGCGCGTGCTGCTGAACGGGCCGATGTACGGCACCGCCGTGGCTGTCCGCCGGATGCTCGCCGGGGGCGGCGGGGCGATCGTCAACGTCGCCTCCATCCAGGGCGTGGCCGCCTTCCCGCGCTACTACGTCTACGGCGTGGCAAAGTCCGGGGTCGTGCAGATCGCGCGCAACGTGTGCATCGACTACGCGCAGCGAGGCATTCGCTGCAACACGGTGCTGCCGGGGACGATTGCCACGCCGATGACGGACTCGCTGCTGCCGACCGACATCACGCGAGACGAGGCGCTGGGAATCGAGGGCAAGCTCGCGCCGATGGGGCGGGTCGGGCAAGCCGAGGAGATCGCGGCCTCGATCGCCTTCCTCGTCTCTGACGAGGCGTCCTACATCAACGGCGCCAGCCTGACCGTAGACGGCGGCGCGATGGCGCGCTGCTTTGCCTACGACGACGACCAGAGCCGCTTTCTCGGCTAGCGATCCAGCGCGGCGACACCGAGCTCGCCAGCCAGTGCCCCGAGCCGCTCTACGAGAGCGGGCGCGAGATCGAAGCGCGCGTCCGGGTCGAGCGGGAGCGGCGGCAGCGTGCTGCCCGGCGCGCGGAGCGGTTCCGCGCCGGGCTCGAGCGGGACCGCCAGGACGTAGGCGAGCATCGCGTCCAGGCGCTCGGCGAGCTCGGCGGGCTGCCCGAAGCGCGCGGGGTCGAAGGCCAGCATGAAGACGCCCTGGTCGTCCGGACCGGGATTCGCCGAGGAGGCCCCGGCGCCGGACACGACTCCCGCGAGCGCCTCGACCAGCAGTGCGAGCGCAAATCCCTTGGCACCCCCGAGCGGTTGCAGCAGCCCGTTGCGCGCCCACGCCTCGGGCACAGGCTCCCCGGCGTCCTCCAGCACGCGCACCTTGCCGTGTGCGACGACGCTCGTCGAGAGATCGATCACGAGGTGCGGCGCGTGCGTCCGCGGGACGCCACCGGCCAGCGGGTTCGTCGACAGCCGCGCCTGCAGCGCGCCGGGCGGAGCGACGCCCTGGGCCGCACCGGAGTCGTTCGCGAAGAGCAGCACGGCGGCACCCTGACCGCAGGCGCGGTCGGCGTAATCGGCCAGGCGCCCGGCGTGACCCGAGTGCCGCACTGCGACCGCCGCGACGCCGTGCTCGAGCGCCCGTCGGGCCGCCAGGTCGGCCGCCAGCGTGCAGACGACCTGCCCAAGGGCCCGCCGGCCGTCGATCGTCAGCGCCGTACCGTCGTCGCGCACGATCTCGGGCTGGGCCGACGGCACGATCGTGCCCTTGCGCCAGCCGTCCGCGTATTGCCGCAGGCGGCGCAGCCCGTGGCCGGGATGGCCGCCGACCTCGGCACGCACGAGCAGTTCCGCGACCCGCCCGGCATCGCCGGGGATCGCGCCGATGTGCTCTGCGATGTCGGCGGCGAAGCGCTGTGCCCGAGCGGCCGTGATCGTGGTTTTCACCCGCGTGACTGTAGGTGCATTGCAACCCCACGACCCGGGCGAGGCACGCTAGATTTTGTGACGGATGCCACCGAGTACCGAACGCCCCTCCCCCGTCAACCGCACCGCACTCACGCCCAGCGTCGAGGGCTACCTCAGCGCGATCTACGCGCTGGCAGAAGGCGACGGTGCCGTGGGCACGCAGGCCATCGCCTCCGAGCTCGGCATCGCCGCACCCTCGGTCACCGAGATGCTGCGGCGTCTCGACGCCCACGGACTGGTCGACTACCAGCGCGGCTGCGGCGCTCGGCTGACCCGCTCCGGAGTGCTCGTGGCGCGCCGTCAGGAGCGCCGCCGCGCGGTCATCGAGCTCTTCATCACGACGACGATCGGCCTGCCGGCCGACGAGGCCGCCGAGGAGGCTCGCACGCTCGAGCACCACCTCAGCGACCGCCTCGTGGCCCGCATCGGCGAGCTTGTCGGCGAGGCGCCAGGCGAGTGGTGCCGCCGCGTCGGCACGTTGCCCGAGCCCGCGTAGAACTGGTCTCGATCGGGAAAGGCCGGCTCGGAAGCGTTGCTGCGCCTGGGGACCTGGGCAAGAGAGATCTGCCCGCGCAGCCCCGCCCCGAGCCGGCGCGGCTATCCTATTTCGCTATAGCGACTGACGCGCCGCTCGGACGCCCATTAGGCGAAGAACGGCTTCAGCGCTGCCGTGGCCTGCGCCGCGGTGAGCACCTTCGGCAGGTCCGGTGCGGGCACGATCTGGTTCGCGCCGATGTTCGAGAGCACGCTCAGGTGGCGCGACTCGCACGCACCGATCTCGGCGGCGACGCCCTTGAGGGCGTTCGACTCGAGCGCGGTCACGGCGCCCATGTAGGCGCCGACGAAGGCCGTCTCGAGCGCCATTCCCAGCTGGCCGATGCTCTTGCGGGAGGCGAACGCGCCGGCCGGGTACTTGAACTTGACGCCGGCGGGCGTGGCGCCCTTGAGCACCCCCTTGAGTGCCGCGTAGTGCGCCTTCTCGTTGGCCAGGGCGGAGCTCATGTAGCCGAGCTCGTCGCTCTTGGTGATCTGCTTGGACTTGAGCGCGCGCGTGTAGAAGTCCATCGCAAGCAGCTCGGCCGTGGCGGCGAGCTTGGCGATGGCGACGTCATCGGTGGCCGCGCCCATCGCGGCAAACCCCTCGCCCGACGTCACGGCGAGCAACGAGCTGCCGGCCACGAGGGCGATGCCGCCCTTTGCGCCACGCGAGAGAAACTGCGCACGAGTTGCCTGAGTCATGGACGTCTCCTGTCTGTGTGTGTCGTCGCAGAGCGAACGGCACGCATTCGCAGGAGTGGCGGTCCGCGGTTCGACCGCCCCGGGCGCAGTTCACACCAGCGTAATGCGACCGGGCGGCCCGGCGATGATCTCGCCGATCACCCGGCCGGCCGCCTCTGGTCCCGCACGGGGAACGGCGGCGAGCAGCCCGCCCGAGGTCTGGGCATCGCAGGCGAGGAGCGCACGCACCGGATCGACGCCGGGCCCCACGTCCGTGTAGGCGTCCGCCGCCGTGCGGTTGCGCTGCGAGCCGCCCGGCACGAGGCCGGCGCGCCCAAGCGCCTCGACGCCGGGCAGGAGTGGCAGGCTCCCGCTGTCGACGCGCGCGTGCACGCCGGATGCCTCGCACAGCTCGCGCAGGTGCCCGAGCAGCCCGAAGCCCGTCACGTCGGTGACCGCATTCGGGCCCAATTCCCGCAACGACGCGGCCCCCGCACGGTTGAGCGTCGTCATCGAGGCGACCGCGGCCGCGAGCACGTCATTGTCGACGGCGCCCTTCCGGAGCGCATTCGCGACGATGCCGGTGCCAAGTGGCTTCGTGAGCACGAGCCGATCGCCGATCCGGGCGCCTGCGTTGCGCCAGATGCGATCGGGATGGACGAGGCCCGTGACCGCGAGGCCGTAGAGGGGCTCGGCCGCGGTGATCGTGTGCCCGCCGAGGATCGGCGCGCCGGCCGCGAGCGCGACGTCTGCCCCGCCGCGCAGGATCTCGCTCACGTCGCCATCGGGCAGGTCGGTGGGAAACCCGCCGATGGCGAGCGCGAAGAGCGGCTCGCCGCCCATCGCGAACACGTCCGAGATCGCGTTGGTCGCCGCGATGCGGCCGTAGTCATAGGGGTCGTCGACGATCGGCGTGAACACGTCGACGGTCTGCACGATCGCCTGGTCGGCGTTCAGCTGCACGACGGCCGCGTCGTCCAGCGTGTCGTTTCCGACCAGGAAGCGAGCGTCGCCCAGTGCCGAACGCGGCACGCCCTCGAGCAGCTCGGAGAGGCGCTCTGCGGGCACCTTGCAGGCACAGCCGCCTCCGGCGGCTCGTTCCGTCAGCCTCGGCGACTCGACCTTCATCCCGCCCGATCGTACATGCGCCGTTCGAGCAGGCCGCCTCCTGGCCGATCCACTACCCTCGCACTGAGATGACCACCGCTCACACGGGTCCGCGCATCGAAGCCGGCACTGTGCACGAGGCCGTGGCAGCCCTGCGCGCACGCGGACTGCGCCTCTCGGGCGCGCGGCGGGTGGTGCTGGAGGCGCTCTATGCCACCGACGTGCCGCTCAGCGCCGAGCAGATCGCCGAGGGCTTCGGGGAGCTCCCGGCCTCAGACCTCGCCTCGGTCTACCGCAACCTCGAGACGCTCGAGCGCCTCGGCCTCGTGCAACACGTCCACCTCGGTCACGGCGCCGGGCGCTACGTGCGCGCAGGCCGCGAACGCGAATACCTCGTGTGCGAGCGCTGCGGCGTGCAGCGCCCGGTGGCCCCCGAGCAACTCGACGGCGTGCGCCGTGCCGTGCGCGAGGCGACCGGATTCGACGCGCGCTTCAGCCACTTCCCGATCGTCGGGCTCTGCGGCGACTGCTCGGCGCTGGAGTCCTGAGACACCGCGCGCGCCTTCCGGGGTGCGCCTGGGGAGGAGGAGGAGGAGGAGGAGGAGGGCCCCCGGCGGTGCGTCAGGTGGAGGAGTGAGCTCCTCAGGCCGTGGCGCGTGCCGGAGCCAGGTCGGCGGGCGCGGCGGGCGGCGGGGAGCCGTCCTCGGGAGCCGAGCCGTTGCCATCGTCGTGGCCCTTCCAGCCGCCGTGGCCGTGCCCGAACCATCCGAACCCACCGGGCTCGTGCACGTCGTTGACGATGTTGTCGAGGCGCGAGGCGAGGTCGGCGAGCAGCTTCGTCTCCTGATCCTTCGTCA
>JALYLC010000407.1 GCA_030774435.1 Actinomycetota bacterium | reverse complement strand
GTGTTGCACCGTCGCTGGCCGGTGGCCGACGGAGGTGAACATCTGCGGTCGAGTCAGCACCAGCTTGACCGGGCGATCCACGACTCGCGCCGCGAGCGCAGTCAGGATCGTGTGCGACCAGGTGCGGCCTCCGGCCCCGAATCCGCCGCCCATGTACGGAACGAGCACCCGCACGTCGTTCTCCGGTACATCGAGCATGGTAGCGAGGCAGTCGCGCACCATCGTCGGCCACTGCGTCGAGTCGTGCACGGTCAACCGGTCGCCTTCCCAGCGGGCCACGGTCGCGAAAAGGCCGAGCGGGTTGTTGGTCTCCGCCGCGATGGTGAACGTCTCGTCGTAGACCACCTCGGCGGAAGCGAGCGCGGCGGCGGCATCGCCGCGCTGCATCTCTAGCCCCCACGGATTCCGCAACACCGGGGCCTGGGGTTTGTCGATGCCCAGTACCGGAGTCGTCTCCTCGTAGTCGATCTTGACGAGCCTCGCCACGGCGGCTGCCTGCTCGGGCGTCTCTGCCACGACGATGGCCACGTGCTGGCCGTAATGCAGGATGCGGTCATCCTTGAGCGCGAATGGGGGCGTGGGACCGAGCGGCGTCATCGGCCCCTCCGCGAGAGCCGGGGCGTTCTCGTGGGTGATCACGGCCAGCACCCCCGGCGCGGCCCGCGCCTCGCCGGCGTCGATACTCCTGATCGTTCCAGCTCCGATGGTCGACTGCACCAGCGCGGCGTGCACCAGACCCGGAAAGGTGACGTCCGACGGGTAGCGAGCGGCGCCGCTCACCTTGAACGGTCCGTCCACGCGGTCGACAGGATCGCCGAGCAGTTTGCTCGGGGTGCCACCAGCGACAGCAGTCATGACCGCGACCCCGATAGAGTCTGCATGATCCGGACGATCGTGCGCTTGGCAAGCTCGACCTTGAACACGGTGCCGGAGACAGTGAACGGATCGCGCAGCGCAACTTCCGCCGCGGCTCGGAACGTTTCGTCGCTCGCGGCCGCGCCGTTGAGAATCGCCTCGGCCTCGCGCGCGCGCCACGGAATCGTCCCGACACCGCCGAGAGCCAAGCGCGCCTTGGTGATCGTGCTGTCCTCGATCAGCAGCGCCGCCGCCGCGGAGGTGAGCGCGAATTCGTATGAGGCTCGGTCGCGCACCTTGAGGTAGCCTGACCGCGCACCGATGGGGAGCAACGGTATTTCCACCTGCGTGATCAGCTCGCCGTGCTCGAGCACGTTCTCGATGTCCGGCCGGTCGCGCGGCAGGACATAGAACTCGGTCAGCGGAACGCTGCGCTGCCCACCGACACCCTGGATATACACGACGGCATCGAGTGCGACGAGAGGCACGCAGAGGTCGGAGGCGTGGACGGCGATGCACTGTTCGCTGGCCCCGAGGATCGCGTGCATCCGCGCCACGCCGGTCAGCGCCGCGCATCCCGAGCCCGGCGTGCGCTTGTTGCACGCCATCACTGTCGGGTCTCGGAAGTAGCGGCAGCGCGTGCGCTGGAGGAGGTTCCCGCCGATCGTCGCCATGTTGCGCAATTGGGTCGAGGCGCCCAGCAGCAATGCCTCCCGGACGAAGTACACCCGCTCGGCCACCGTCGGGTCGGCCGCCAACTCCTCCATCGTGGTCAGCGCCCCCACCCGGAGAGTGTCGTCGCGTCTGGTGATCCCGCGGAGCGGCAGACGGCTGATGTCCACCAGCCGCTCCGGGGCGAGGACCCCGTCCTTCATCAGATCGAGCTGGGTCGTGCCGCCGGCGAGGTAAGACGCACCGAGATCGGTGCTCACCATCGTCACTGCGCTAGCCACACTGTCGGGGCGCACGTACTCGAACGCCAACATCGCTATTCACTTCCCAGCGCGGCGATGTCTCGGATCGCCGCGACGATGTTCGGATACGCCCCGCAACGGCAGAGATTGCCGCTCATAAACTCCCGAATCTCCTCATCGGAACCGGCGCGTCCCTCTTCCAGGAGCGCGACCGCCGACATGATCTGCCCAGGGGTGCAGTAGCCGCATTGAAAGCCGTCATGGCGGATGAACGCTTGCTGCACGGGATGCAGCCGCCCGTCAGGCGCCAGGCCCTCGATGGTGGTGACCGCTCGGCCGTCGCACTGCGCCGCGAGCGCGAGACACGACAGCACGCGCTTGCCGTCGAGCAGCACGGTGCAGGCCCCGCACGCCCCCTGGTCGCAGCCTTTCTTCGTGCCGGTCAGGTCGAGATGGTCGCGCAGAGCGTCGAGCAAGGTCACTCGGCTATCCAGCTGCAACCGCCGCGCGCGCCCGTTGACGCGCAGCATCACGGTGACATCGGTGGAACGTACGGTCCTGGCGGCGATGTCAGTCATACAGCGATTTTACGAACGTCCGGGTTGGTAGCCAGCACCCCCGCGTTCCTAGGACTCGTGGGGACAGTTTCGATGCAACAACCCTCGCAGCGTGATCGACCCGCGCCGAGCCGGACGATGCATCGGAGTTTGAAGGGTGCTAGCGAGAGTTGCCGGCGGCCATGCCCGCCAGAAGGCAGAGCGCGCGCTCGGATGGACTGCCGGACTTGGCGTGATAGAC
>JALYLC010000406.1 GCA_030774435.1 Actinomycetota bacterium | reverse complement strand
GCCCAAGGGGCCGCGGCGGCCGAACGAATTACGCGCCCGATGCCACCTGTGCCTCGGCCGGGGTCGTCTCGGCCTCCGGCGAGCCGCCGCGGATCAGCACCAGCGCCGCTGCGAGACCGAGCACCGCCATCAGCGCGCCGACCAGGAACGCGCGGGAGAGCCCGTCGGTGAACGCGACGTCAGCGGCCGTGCCACTGGCGCGCAGCTCGGCCGTCCGGCTCGTGAACACCGTCGCGAGCAGAGCCACGCCGACGGCGCCGCCGATCTGCTGTGACGTGTTGATGAGGCCCGACGCGAGCCCGGCCTCGTCGTTGCTGATGCCCATGAGTGCGGCGATCGTGACGGGGATGAAGGCAAAGCCGAGGCCCACGCCCGCGAGCACGAAGCCCGGCGCGAGATCGCCGAGGTACGTGCCGTGCGGAGACACCCGCGTGAAGAAGAGCAGGCCGACCGTCAGTAGCGCCAGTCCGACCAGGAGCACGTTGCGCACGCCGAAGCGCCCGACGAGCGCCTGCGAGGCACCGGCTGAGACGATGATCGTGCAGGCCACGAGCAGATAGCCGACGCCGCTGCGGATCGCGGTGTAGTGGAGCCCCGGCGGTTGCTGCATGTAGAGCGCGAGCAGGAAGAACATCGCGAAGATCGCCGCGCCGAGCATGAAGCCGACGACATTCGCGCCCACGATCGTCGGCAGCCGGAAGATCGAGAGCGGCAGCAGCGGGCTGGTGGCTCGCTGCTCATTGATCACGAAGCCGATCATGAGCACGACGGAGACGGCGAAGAAGCCGAGCGTGCGACCCGAGAACCAGTGGTACTGGTCGGTCTTGACGACCGTGTAGACGAGCAGCGACAGGCTGGCCGTGACCAGGATCGCGCCGATCACGTCGAACGAGCGGATCGCGTCCTCCACGCGGCTCTCCCTGAGCAGCCGCGGTGCGAGCAGGATCGCCGCGAGGCCGATCGGGGCATTCACGAAGAAGACCCACTCCCAGCCGACGTACTCCGTCAGCACGCCGCCCATCAGGACGCCCACCGCGCCGCCCGCGCCGGAGACCGCACCCCACACGGCCAGCGCCTTGTTGCGCTCATTCCCCTCCGCGAACGTCGTCGACAGGATCGAGAGCGCGGCCGGCGCGATCATCGCGGCACCGAGGCCCTGAACCGCCCGCGCACCGATCAGGAAGTTGCTCGACGATGCGAAGCCGCAGGCGAGCGACGCGAGCGTGAAGAGCGCCAGCCCGGCCATGAACAACCGGCGACGGCCGAGCAGGTCGGCACAACGGCCGCCCAGCAGCAGGAACCCACCGAACGTGAGCGCATACGCGCTGGCCACCCATTGAAGGCTCGAGTTGTTGAAGTGCAGGTCGATCTCGATCGTCGGCAGAGCGACGTTGACGATGGAGACGTCGATGATGAGCATGAACTGGGTTGCGCATAAGAGGATCAGCGCGATCCAGCGGCGCGGGTCGGCGACTTCCGACGACATTGGCATCTCTCCCCTGGAGTGGTCGGTCAGCAGTATGCCCAAGACGCGAGCGATGTGAACAACGTTCGCAGCCCCGAGCGCATTTCCGGCCCGCGAAGTAGCATCGGCCACAATGGACGCGCTGGTGCCGCAGATCGTCGTCGACGAGGTCGAGGAAGCCGCTCGGCGCGAGCGCTTCCCGGGGGGCTCGGCGATCGAGTTCGCCGACCTCGAGCTCGACAGCCGCGTCGGCGCGCTCGACCGCCTGCGCGCCGCAGAGCCGATCTCGTGGGTGCCCGCCCTCGGCGGCTGGCTCGTCACCTCGCACGCGCTCGCGCGCGACCTGCTCAGCAGGCGCGACGAGTTCACCGTGTCGGCCGAGCCCAACCTCGTACGCGCCTCGCTCGGCCGGATGATGCTCACGACCGACGGCGACGCGCACGCGCGCCAGCGCCGGCCCTTCGAGGAGCCCTTTGGCGTGCGCCCGGTGCGCGAGCGTTTCGCCGAGCCCGTGCGGCGGCGGGTCGATGCGCTGCTCAGCGAGCTCGCTCCGCGTGGCGGCTGCGAGCTGGTCGAGGAGTTCGCCGCACCCTTCGCGATCGGCATCGCGGGCGACGTACTCGGGCTCTCGCTCGATGACGTGGCGCGCGTGCAGGAGTTCTACGAGGCCTTCGCCGGCGCGATGGTCTACGACGGCGACCCCGAGCCGCAGCGGCGCGCCGATGCCGCCCGGGCGGAGCTGAACGCGATCCTGCTCGCCGAGATCGAGCGCGCGCGACAGCTGCCCGACAACTCGATCACGAGCGCGGTGGCCAACGATCCGGCTCGGGGACTCTCGGACGATGAGATCGCGGCGCAACTGCGGGTGATCCTCTTCGGCGCGATCGAGACCGTCGAATCCACGGTCACGAACGCGGTGCTGCTCCTGCTGCAGAACCCCGGCGAGCTCGCGTCCGTGCGCTCGGAGCCCGGCCTGATGGGCAACGCCGTCGAGGAGGGGATGCGGCTGATCCCGCCCGTCGCGTTCATCGAGCGCTGGACCGCCGTGCCGAGCGAGCTCGGCGGCGTCCGCCTCGGAGCCGGCGAGTTCCTCGGGCTCAGCACGGTCGCGGCCAATCGCGATCCCGCGGTGTTCTCCGACCCCGAGCGCTTCGAGGTGCGGCGTGGGAACGCGCGCCACCACCTCACGCTGAGCCACGGGCCCCACCACTGCCTCGGCTTCAATCTCGGGCGCATGCAGTGCCGCCTGGCGCTCACGGCGCTGTTCGACCGGCTACCCGGACTCGAGATCGCGCACGTGCCCGAGCCGACCGGATTCGCGTTCCGGCGACCGGCGACGCTCGAGCTGCGCTGGCGCAGCTGAGGGGAGATCCGTCAGGGCGACGTTGTACCCGTCGTCCCGGTCGTCGCAGGGACCGTCGTGGTCGTGGTCGTGGTCTGCGTCGTCGTCGCGGTCGGCGGGCCCTCCGAGACGTTCAGCCGTACCGTCGCGCCCTTGTGCGCCTGGCCGCCGGCCGGGCTCTGGGAGACGACCGTGTCGATCGGCTGGTCGGAGGCGACGCGGACGACCGCGGGTTTGAAGCCCTTCGCGGCGAGGTCCGACTGCGCCTGGTCGACGAGGGTGCCCACCTCGCTCGGAACATCCACGCTGGCGACGCCCTTGGAGACGTTCAACCGCACCTTGGTGCCGGCGGCGACGTGCTCGCCCGCGGCGGGTTCCTGCGCCACGACCGTCCCTGCCGCCTGATTCGAGAACACCTGGGCCGTCGTAACCGCGAATCCCGCCTTCACGAGCTGACTGCGCCCTTCGCTCTGCGGGAGCCCGACAGCATTCGGCACGGTCGAGCTGCTCGGCCCGTTCGACACGAGCAATCGCACGGAGGAGCCCGAATCCGCCTTCGTGTCGGCGGCCGGGTTCTGGCCGAAGACGACGCCCGGCGGTTTGGCGTTCGACTGGCGTGCGATCTGCACCTTGAACCCGTCCGCCTGAAGGCGAGTCACGGCGTTGTCGATCCGAAGGCCGACGACCGCCGGCACGGGCTTGGTCGAGGAGCGGGTGAAGTACCAGACGGCGAAGCCCCCGACGAGCAGCGCGACCAGCAACGCGATCAGGATCCATGGCAGCAATTCGCGCGTGCGCGAGCGCTGTTCGATGCGATCGACCTCGCGCAAACGCGTGCCGTTGTCGAGCACCCGCGTCCGCTCCTCCTCGTGCACCACCTCGGAGTCGGGCGGCAGGATCACGGGATCGACCGGCCGAACCGGGTTGGTCGGGTCATCGTCCATGGGAATGGGACCTTCCGCCGCTGCAATGGCCCGGTAGAGACGGGCGACTGCTTGGTTGTACCCGGCTGCGGGCAAGCGGAAACGACGACGCCCGCGCAAACGCCTGCCCTGCTAGAAGCGCCCGGCCAGCGAGCTCAGCGTCCCGACGAGGTCCGCCATCTGCTCGACGGGAATGTTCTCTGCGGCGAAGCGCAGCGCCGCCGCCTGGAAGCCGCCGATCGCACCCGCGCGCTGGGCGTCGTCGATGGAGCGCCCGAGCCCGCGCCGGACGGCGTTCTCGAGCTCGTGGTTGTCGACGTGGTGGTCGCGCGCGAAGCGCGCACGCGAGCTCGATGTCGCCAGCGCGAGCGTGAGCGTCTCACGCGAGACGCCGAAGTGACAGGCCGCGCCGTCGAGTGCCGAGAGCGCGATCTGCTGGGCGACCGCCTCCAGGCCGCCCGGATCGCGCCATGAGCGCTGCGCGCAGGGGTTGCGTACCGACGACGGCTCGTCGGAGCCGCCACCGAGCGCCAGGTACGCCGCGGGCACCGACGCTGCGAGCGCGGCGGAGCAGCTCAGGACGGCGAGCGTCTGGCGCATCGGCCTCACAGCTCCACCCGCCGCGTCAGCGCGATCGGGATCAGCGCCAGTGCCGCCAGCACGGCCGCGAACAGGAACGAGCGCTCGAAGGACGACGTCGCGGCGCGGTCGAGCTGCTCGTTCAGCCGGCGCTCGAGGACTTGCAGCTGCGGTCGCTCGCGCGCGCTCGCGTCCAGCGAGGCGAACGAGTCGTGGATGTCGGGCAGCCGCCCTGGCTGGCGGCGGATGTCGCTCGCGATGCGCGCGGCCAGGTCGATCTTGGTGAGTGCGTCGACGCGCGCGTCCAGCACCAGCTCGGCGCCCTTCTGGGTGGCCCGCTCGCGCTGGCGGTCGAGGTCGCTGACGAATACCGGCGTCAGCAGCACGAGCCCGAGCACGACGCCGGCATGGCGGGCGGCGATCGTGACGCCGCCGTGGATGGCTGCGGGAGACCGCCCGGCAACGGCGGCCTCGGTGAGCGCACCGAACGAGAGCGCGAGGCCGGCGCCGACGAGCAGCTGTGGCGCAAGCGTCCAGGCCCAGCCCGCGCCCGGCAGCAGCCCGAGGGCCCCGACACCGCCGGTACCGAGCAGCGTGCCGGCCGCCGCGCGCGTCCGCGGACTCGCGACC